>JAGVXT010000025.1 GCA_018303655.1 Candidatus Woesearchaeota archaeon | reverse complement strand
AACAGAGAGAAGAGAAAGGAAGTTACTCAATTCTTCTCATATATTGAGATGATAAATACGAAATTAAAGCCAGTCTTGCCAAGCTTAAGGGAAAAAAAGCGTTATTTGGTATTTGAAGTCGTCTCAAAAGAAAAAATAAATGATGCTGAGCAAGTTTCAAATGCCATATGGAATGCTTCATTGCAGTTCCTTGGTCAGCTTGGAGCTGCAAAAGCAGGAATAATTGTATTAAACAACAAATGGGACCCAAAGCTCCAGAAGGGCATAATGAGGGTAAGCCACAAACATGTTGATGCTGTGAAGGCGGCATTAATATTTGCTGACAAAATTGACAACAAAGATGTTATTTTCAGGAGCTTGGGGGTTTCAGGGATATTGAGAAAAGCTGAAAACAGGTTTTTGAAAGCAGCAGCGTAGGTTTTTGAAAAAATCGTAGGAGGAATAAAAAATGCAACAGCCAATGCCGCATCAGTTGATGGGTTACGATAGGGCAATAACAATGTTCAGCCCTGACGGGAGATTATTGCAAGTAGAATATGCTAAAAAAACAGTAAGGCAAGGATCAACAGCAATCGGAATGGTGTGCTCTGACGGAGTCCTGTTGGTAGCGGACAAGAGGGTTGTGGATTCTCTGATTGTGCCGGAGTCAGTTGAAAAGATATGGCAGATTGACGAGCATATAGGGGCGTCAGCATCGGGAATTTTGAGCGATGCTCGCGTTCTCATTGACAGGGCCCAGTTAAGGGCGCAGCAAAACAGGGTGACCTATGATTCAGAGATTGATACATTGACAATTGTAAGAGAAATGTGTGATTTAAAGCAGGTATGCACCCAAAGCGGCGGCTTAAGACCTTTTGGAGTGTCAGTTTTGGTTGCGGGCATTGATGACCATACTCCAAGACTGTACGAAACAGACCCGATAGGGATATACTTCCAGTACATGGCAACCGCAATCGGCGAAGGCGAAATTGAAGTTGAGGAAATCTTGCACAGCGAGTACAAGCCCAGCCTGACGATAGATGAAGGATTAAAATTATCATTAAAGGCATTGAAAAAAGTTTTAGGGGAAAATTTTAAAGTTGAGAGGATTGACGCAGCATACATCAATACAACAGAAAAAAAATTCAAAAAGCTGGTAAAATCAAGGATAGAGAAAACAGCATCAGAGCTGAAAGATGACAAAAAGCCAGCAAAGAAATAAAGTGAAAAATAATGGTCACAGTTGATGAAGCCATAATTGCAAGGCTGAAAACTCATGGGCAGAACTTTGAGATTCTTGTCGATTGCACAAATGCGCTTGCCTTGAGGGAGGGGAAAAATATGGATATGCACGATATTCTTGCAGCCATGCAGATTTTTTCTGATGCGAAAAAGGGATTGGCAGCCTCTGAAAATGCAATGAAGCAGATATTCGGGACAAGCGATGCAGAAGAGGTTGCAAGGCAGATTGTCCAAAAAGGCGAGATCCAGCTAACGCAGGAGTACAGGGAAAACATAAGGGAAGGAAAAAGGAAGCAGATTATCTCAATAATACACAGGAACGGGGTTGACCCGAAAACACATCTTCCCCATCCTCCACAAAGAATTGAAAACGCATTTATAGAGGCAAAATTCCATGTCGATGAATTCAAGTCAGTCCAGGAGCAGGTTCAGGAAGCATTAAAGCAGTTGAGGCCGATACTGCCAATAAAGTTTGAAGTAAAGGAAATAGCAATCAAGATTGCCCCTGAATACGCCCCTAAATGCTATTCAACTGTGAAAACATTTGCCACAATACTGAGGGAAGACTGGCAGAGCAACGGCTACTGGGTTGCTGTTGTTGAATTGCCCGGGGGAATGGAAAGCGACCTTTACGATAAATTGAACAAAATTTGCCATGGAAACGTGGAGAGCAAGGTTTTGAAGATAAAATAAAAACAATAACTAAACTCATTAAACTAAAAAATTAAAAATCACAATTAAAAATTCAAAGGTGAGAAAACAAAATGTCAGAAATAATTGTTAAGGACAAGGAAATTTCAGTTCCCGGCGAAACATTGGCGGTCGGAATGGACATACTGCCTGGCAGCGGAACTTACAGGGATGGAGAAAAAATTGTTGCAAACAGATTAGGTTTGGCGATGGTGGATGGAAGGACAATAAAGCTGATTCCTTTGTCAGGAAGGTATATTCCCAAAACAGGCGACACAATAATCTGCAAGGTTATTGATGTCGGCTTTAATGGATGGAGGATTGATACAAACTCTGCTTATTCCGCAATGATGTCGATGAAAGACGCAACATCAGAGTTCATTGCGAGAGGAGCAAATTTAACCCAATATTATGACCTTGGGGATTATATTGTATGCAAGATTGTGAATGTCACAAGCCAAAAACTGATTGATGTCACAATGAAAGGCCCCGGCTTAAGAAAATTAAAAGGCGGCAGGATAATAGAGGTAAACACAAACAAAGTGCCCCGCATTATAGGAAAACAAGGATCAATGGTCATGATGATAAAAGACGCAACAAACTGCAACATATCTGTTGGCCAGAATGGGTTGATATGGATTTACGGCGAGCCAATGAACGAGCTGCTTGCAGTGCAGACAATAAGAAAAATTGAGAAGGAAAGCCACTTGAGCGGATTGACTGACAAAATAAAGGAGTATTTGGAGGAGAACACGAAAAAATGACTTACAAGCAAAGAATTGACGGAAGAGGCTTTGATGAAGCAAGGCCGATAGAAGCGAAAGTTGGAGTTATAAAAAGGGCGGATGGTTCTGCAATGTTCAAGATCGGCAACACATGGGCGTATGCCGCGGTTTACGGTCCCAGAAACCTGCATCCAAAATTTTTGCAGGACCCCCAAAAGGGAATATTAAGGTGCAACTACAACATGATGCCTTTCTCAAGCTCAGGCGAGAGAGTTAGGCCAGGTGGTTCAAGAAGATCAAAGGAAATTTCTTTGGTAACACAGAAAGCATTGCTTCCTGTTTTGGATTTGGAGGAATACCCAAATTCCGTTGTTGATGTTTTTATAGAATTGCCTCAGACAGAGGCTGGATCGAGATGCGCCGGCATATGCGCAGCATCGATGGCATTAGCTGATGCAGGATTGAACATGAAAGACCTTATAAGCGCGGTTTCTGTTGGCAGGGTTGCTGACAAGCTGCTTGTTGACCTAGATTATTCTGAGGAAAGCTATCCAGATGTGGCTGTTGCTGACATTCCGATTGCAATCATGCCAAACTCCGGAAAAATAACATTGCTGCAGATGGACGGCGAAGTCAAGAAAGAGGAACTGATGAAACTGCTTGAAATGGGAAAAAAGGTTCTGATGGAAATTTATGAAATACAAAAAAAAGCGCTGAAGGAAAAATATCACGAGGTTGAGGTATAATGTACAGAGAACTTAGAAGCCACATCATAAACTTGTTGAATGCTGACACAAGGCTTGACGGAAGGAAACTGACCGAATACAGGAAGCCGATAGAAGTGGAGCACAATGTTGTAAAAACTGCAGAGGGCTCTGCAAGGGTAAAAATAGGCGAGACAGAGGTAATGGTTGGAATCAAGCTGGAAGTCGGCGAGCCGTATCCTGACACACCTGACGAAGGAACAATAATTGTAGGAGCAGAATTATTGCCATTGTCAAACCCTGAATTTGAGCTTGGCCCTCCGGGCATACAGGCAATAGAGCTTGCAAGGGTTGTTGACAGGGGAATAAGGGAAAGCAAGGCACTGGATTTCAAGAAACTGTGCATTGAAAAAGGCGAGAAAATATGGATGGTTATCATTGACATATGCCCCATAAATGACGCAGGCAATTTGTTTGATGCTGCTTCGCTTGCTGCTTTGGCAGCCCTGAAAAGCACAAAGTATCCAAGCTTTGACGGCGAAAAGGTTGATTACAAGCAGAAAACCGACAAAAAGCTGGAATTGGAAAAGATGCCGATTGCAGTCACTGTGATAAAAATAGGCGACAAGTTCATTGTCGATCCGGATACAGAGGAAGAGATGGCAATTGACGCAAGGCTTACTGTTTCATCAATAGAAAATGGAACTTTATGCGCTATGCAGAAAGGCGGAGACTTTCCTTTGACAATGCAGGATATTGACAAGATGCTCGACATCGGGATTGAGAAGGGAAAGGAATTGAGGAAATACCTGTAGTTTTTTCCTTAATTGCTGTTTTTCTTGCAAACTTTTTTAAAGTAGATAATCAACTTCAATGAGTAATGGAACACATTGGTATCGTGCAGCTTGTGAAAGAGTCGCTGCAAAAAATCCATCTTGACAGCGGAGCGCCGCTTGCTGAATTCTACATTATGACTTACGCCATTAACGGCACGGACAAAAAAATAAGGATTTACAGGATAAACGGCAGGAAAATGAACATTATCGGAGAGCTTAAATTTCCTGCGGGCTTGGAAGGGAGCCTGGAGATTGAGGGCAATTTGTCTAGGCTGCGCAAAAGACCGATGGAAGTAACAAGCAGAATGCTGATGCAAAATGCGCAGGCGCTTCATGGAATAACAGACTACCTAGCCCAAAATGGCTTCAGTGTGAGCTATGCGTGATAAAATGGACAACCAATTAAAAGAAAAACTCCAAAAATACTTTGAGCTTACTTCTAAAGCTCTTAAAAAAGTCAAAATTGTCGAAAAGCACAAAAAAGAAGCGGAAGATTTTCTTGACTTGGCGCAAAGATACTTTGATGATGCAAGGTATTTTGAGAAGAAAAATGATTTAGTCAATGCTTATGGTGCAGTTGTTTACGCCCATGCTTTTCTTGACATTGGCGCAAGGCTCGGATTTTTTGATGTAGGCAAAGACAGCGAACTGTTCATGGTGGATTAATACCAAAACGGGATTGTCACAATCCACAGGAAGTTGCTGACCACAAGAAATATCCCTATTCCGGCTATCATTGATTCACTTTGCAGGTATGGAACCAAATATTGCGTTATATAATAAATATCCCAGCCTGTGAAATGCGATATGAAAGCAAGAGATATTGCTAAATCTACCTGATTATGGAATATGGACAGCATAACCATACCAAAATGGTTTGCCAGGTCGCTAAATTCATTGATTATATCCAAGAATATGAAGATTATTAATACAATAAACGCAATCACATACACCCAGTCATTTAGCTTCAATGAGAAGAATTTTCCAGTTAATCCAAGAAGCAAAAGCCCGCATACAATGCCAACAATTGCATCCTCCGCCTCGAATACCGTTTTCATTAATATTACCTTTATCTTGCAGATTTATAAATCTTGCTCAAAAAGAAATAGTAATTTTGAAGTGGTGACGAAGAGAAAAATTTTTATATATGGCCTTATCCTTAGGGAGTTATGCCTCAAAAAGTACTACCTGTACTTGTGGAATTGGCTACAACAGATTTAAAGAGGGATTATTTTGTTGGTGCTTCATTGGACGACGTATTGAGAGACACAGGTGGCGGAATTAAGTTTGCAGATGCAATATATTCTTCTCACAGAGTTGTAGACCCATCTCAAATACAAGGGTTGAATAGGAGATTATACACTTTAGGAAGCAGATGTGTCCAACGAGGCACTTCTAAATCTTTCTCCAAACATTAAGATGATTTCTTAAATCCCAATTATAATCTATTTCCTTCCAAAGTAAAAGAACTTGTCAATGCTTACATCCTTTGGCTCGTAGTCGCCGTAGCGAGGCCTTACAGGCTCTGCGTTCTTTTCAGCGCCGCTCTTAAATTCTGTTCTTTTTTCTCCTTCAGGCCTGCAGTCTACTATTTTGACTTCTTTTTTTGGCTGTGAACCCTGATTCTGATTTTCCTGCTGCGGCGCTTCAACCAAAGTTCTTTGGACAGGGCGTGTTTGCTGAGGAGGCTGGAACTGCAGCCTTGAAATCTGGCTTTTGAGGGAGTTTATTTCACCGGCTTGGGAACAGGCAGTCTCTTTAAGGGCATTGATTTCCTGCTGAAGCTTTTTTGTAGCCATCTCTATGATTAACTCAAACCTTTTTTGGGTGAAAACATCCAGTTGCTGCTCCATTTTTATCACAATAAATTTTATTTATATTAATTTATTGAATTTTTTATTGTTTTTCTTTATACTTGCCTCTAATCTGTTTAATATCAAATTAAAAAATTTAATAGCTTGAGAGCTTGTTGCCGAAGTTTTCTCTTATAAACTGCACCATCATGTCGTTGCCGGCAAGCTGGTACGTCTTTAATGCGGTTGCGAGCAAGCCTTCCCTTAAGCAGACATCTCCCAAAGAGCTTAACTTGTCCTTGTCATGGGCCAGTTCATAAGCCTTTGCAGCATATCCAATCTGTCTTTCTCTTAAGCATTTGTCTCCGATCTCAACAAGCTTATGTGAAGAGTTTATTGCGCTGAATATCTCAATGGCGTAATCCCATTTGCCCTTTTGGAAGCACTCATCTCCAACCTTGGTTAAGCTTTCAGCATCATTGCAGAGCCTGAATGATTTTATGGCATCGGCAAAATGCCCGTTTTCAAGGCATTTCTTTCCAACCTTTAGCAAGTGCTCATTTGAGTCTGCAAGCCTGTAGGTGTCAATCGCATTGCTGAACAGTCCAACTTCCTCATAATTCTCTCCTACCTCAACAAGCCTTTGCCTGTTTCCAGCAAGAATAAAAGCCTTTACAGAATCATTCATGTTGCCCCTTCTTATGTACTCCTCGCCTAAGGCGTTAAGAAGCTTTGACCGTGTTGCCTCGTCAAACATGGAAAGGTTGACATTGTCAATTCCCTTCTCAAGAAGCACAGGAACAATCCTTTTGAAATTTTCTATATCTGACGATTGATGGCCGATAAATCTTTCATTTGAATCAGCAATCTCGGCAACCATTTTCTTTACTATTTTGTCTTCATCGACTGACATTCCATATCACCTTTTTTCTCAACATTAACTAATTAAAATTAAAAAATTTAATCAGTGAAGTAGTCAATTCCAAGCTCATCGCTGAATCTCTTGGCTTCAATCACTCTTGTTTTCTTGTCTGCCTTGCCGAGTATCCATGGCGAATTAACTCCTGTAATAATTGTCATGACAGCCAGCTTGCCTTTCATGCTTTCAGAGACTCTTGCTCCCCAGATGACATTTGCATCCTGATCAAGGCTTTCTGTCACAAGCTCGCCGATTTTGTTAACTTCGTCAAGTGTCATGTCAGGACCACCTTCCACATGGATTAAAGCGCCTGTTGCGCCTTTGTAGCTTATTTCCAGCAATGGGTTGCTTAAAGCGCCTTTTACAGCTTCTTCTACCCTGTTTGTTGTATCGGAAACTCCAACTCCAATTGCAGCTACTCCTCCATCCTGCATAATGGCCTTTACATCAGCATAGTCCAAGTTGACAAGCGATGGAACTGCTATTGTCTCTACAATTCCTCTTATCATTGTTGAAACTAGTTCATTCGCAACTGCAAATGCCTGCTGCACCGGCAGATTTCCTGCAATGTTTACTAAGCGATTGTTGTCAATCACAATTACTGTGTCGCTTGTTTGCCTAAGCTGCTGCAGTCCAAATTCTGCCTTGTCAATTCTTGCCCTTTCGATCTTAAATGGCATTGTCACAGTTCCAATTACAATAGCTCCTGAGTCTTTTGCCACTTGCGCTATAATAGGTGCTGAGCCTGTTCCTGTTCCTCCACCCATGCCAGCGCACACAAATACCATGTCAGAGCCCTTTAGAACTTCTTTTATTTCTTGTATAGTTTCCTGCGCTGCCTTTGCTCCCTTGTCAGGGAAGCCACCGCATCCTAAGCCTCTTGTGATCTCTTTTCCGATTAGAAACCTTTTGTCAGCTTCTGTAATCTCCAAATGCTGCTTGTCTGTGTTACAAGCGAGAATTTCAGCGCCTCTTATTCCTTTCCTGTACAGCCAGCTTACCATATTAGAGCCAGCTCCGCCACAGCCAATAACCTTAATATTGGCATGACCTACCTGCAAATCATCGTTTTGCGCAACACTTTGTTTAAGCGCACTTTCAATAACAAAATCCATTGCCATTTTAGATACACCTCAGATTTTTTAGCTACAATAACTCCAATTATTTAAAATTGGAAGTGTTTTAATATATGAACTAGTATATAAATATTACTATTTTGTATACTGGTATACTCACCTCATTTTAAAGAAAAATCAGTTTTTTGCTATATTGAAAACAATAAATGGGATTTATAAATCAAACTAAGTTCATTGAAAAGTGGTAATTAATAATCAAACCTTGAGTCCATAGAATCATTTATCAAGTCATTCTCGTCCTTGTACCTCTTGACTATCATCAATCTTGTTTTGCCGCAGTAAGGGCACTTTATCGCCTTCGGGCTTCCTTTTTTGACCGAGAAATTAAACCTGCATTCAACACATATCAAATTGATTGCCTCTCCTTCCTCTGCCTTTTCCAAGCTTAGCTTTTCCTTCTTCTCTATTTTCTGCTGCTTCTCAAGGCATTCAACACAAATTAGCTTGTTGTTCTCATCATACCTTATATTATCGAAATTGAACTCCTTCCTGCATCTTGTGCATGTGTATAGTGAAGTTAAAGGCATTTTGCATCTAATTACTTACCATTGATTAAGAGTTATAAATATTTTGCGGTTTTATTTCCTGGCCTTGCCCTTTTCAATCTCCTCTGTTATATGCCCAATCTCATGCATATTTGTAATATCGTGCTCTTCTTTTTTCGGAGAAATGCTTTTGTCTATGAATTTCACCAGCTTTTTATTATATGCTTCTTTTTCTTTTGAGCTTGTTTTTTGTTTTGCCGGTTTTTGCTCTTTCTGCTGTTTTTCTTCCTCATGCTTGTGGTACTTTCCAATAATCTCAAAGACAAGCCCTTCGCTCGGCCTTATTGTCAAATGCCTTTTAAAGAATGAATGCCCTATGCCAAGCTCTATCAGCCTTGCTTCGTGCAAAGTCGGCAGAAGCGCCAATGATGCAATCAGCCTTAAAATTCCCGAAACCAAAAACACAAGAGTTATGCTTGAAATAACTATCCATGCTGGAATATGGCTTATCAAAAATCCTCCCAATAAGGCGCCTGCAAATATAGCTATGCCCTCAAAGAATTTATAGTAGGCAATGCACCTGATCCTGTTTTCAGGCTTTACAGCGTCAAAGATAAAGTTTGAGGAGCTTAGGTTAAATCCGGCCCATGCCAATCCTGAAAATATTTCAACAATTATTAAATAATAAAAGTTGCTGGAGAACATCCATAAAAATGGAATCAAAGGAGTGAGCATTCCGCTTATGTACAAAACAAACTTTGTGCCGCGCTTGTCTATCATTTTGCCCCAGATGCCCATTGCGATAAAGCTGGCCACCAACTCAGCAGCAACGATTATTGTGAACTGAAGGTAAGTAAATCCAAGGTCCTTCAGCATAAACACAGCAAAGAAAGGGCTTGCGATATATGTTGCGAACTTAAACAAAACAATATAAGAAACAAAATGCCCGTAGTTTGTCTTGTCCATCCTTTTCACAAAATCAAAAAGCGAGAATTTCTCCTCATGAGCCAAATCAGGCTCAGGATTCATCATCATTCCCTTGAAAACTCCGGAAAGGGCTCTTGCAAAAAATGCCGTGACAAACAGGATTGTGAACCCGAGAAATGGGTTTTTCGGCGAGAAATAACTTAATATGAAGCCTGCGGCTAAAGCAGCAATAAATGATGTTGCCCCAACAACACGATTGCGGAGCCCGAAGAATCTTCCCCTTTCATATTTCGGCACAATATCGCCAATCAGGGAATTGCCTACAGGCTGCATTAACTGAACAAATATGGTTTGCAGCGACACATAAACTATAAGAAGGTATTTTTGGCTTGGCGTTGCATAAGGCATAAGCAGCAATGGAATCCACAAAAAAGCATGCGCAAACGAGCTTACCACAAGAATTTTTCTCCTGTCCCTTAGCAATTCAACAAGCTTTGCTGCAAAAAGCTGTATGAAAGCGCCCACCAGCTGCGGGATATAGGTTAAGGCTGCAATCAGGCTGATAGAAGCGTTCAAGGCAACCGCAAAAGGCGTTATAAAAGAGGCGGTTAATCCATCCATCACTGCAAAAGCAGCCCCGTCATAGATGGAATATTTCAGGCTCTTTTTTGTTTCATCTTCTGCCATTTTGACAAAGTAGGGTATAACTTCTTCTTTATAAACTTCACACAGGGATGTCCAGTGCTATACAATTTTAATGAACAAAGCTTAAATAATAGTTGCCCATACGATGAATAAAATGGGGCAGCAAGAAGTTTATACTTTTTTAAAAAAGAACAAGACTAGGTGGTTTACATCAAAGGAAATAGCCAACAGGCTGACCTCATCGCTTGGCTCTGTGACAACGTGCCTGAAAAAATTAAGGGACAATTCTTCTGTGAGCTTCAGGTACCCGAACAAGCAGGGGCAGGGAAAGAATTTCTATATTTATAAGTTCAGGGAATAGGCATTTAAAACTTAAAATTATTTTTTATTGCAAGTGCGCCCAATGCTCAAGCGCAAGGAGAACAAAAACATTGACTAAATTTTACATTAATTAAAACCAATAAAAAATAAACAATCACGAGAACGACCTTTGAATGTAAAGGTGTTTAAGGTATCAAAAACCTTTGGTTTTTGGGACTTTGGAGAATTCCTTAAATTCTCCAATTTGCGACGTAGTCGCAATTTCTGAAAACATCGAGAATCAAAGATTCTCGGGGTTTCCAAAAATCACTTTGTGATTTTTGGTAATGCTATGCATTTTCGATAGTAACCCGTTTGATAAGTTTTTAGAATAATAAAAATAAAATTAATAACCCATGTCCTCTCCGCCCATGCCGCCCATTCCAGGAGGCATTGCAGGCCCTTTTGATTTTGAGCCAGACGATGCAATTACATCATCAATTCTCAATATCATGATTGCAACTTCAGATGCAGAGCTTACTGCCTGCGTCTTTATCTTCAAAGGCTCAAGCACCCCTTTCTTCCACGAGTCCATTATTTTGCCTGTGAAAACATCAACGCCAGCCCACCTCTGCTTCTTTGCATGAGCAGATTTAAGCTCCGTCATGATGTCTATGGGGTCAAGCCCAGCATTCTCAATTAAAGTTCTTGGGATTATTTCCATTGAATCAGAGAATGCCTGCACAGCCAATTGCTCCCTTCCGCTTAACGAGTCTGCATACTTCCTCAGCTCAAGCGCAACTTCAACTTCTGGAGCGCCTGCGCCTGCAACAACTTTTCCATCCTTCAGTGCAGCTGAAACATCGCCAACAGCGTCTGTTATTGCCCTTTCAATCTCGTTTGTGACGTGCTCCGTGCCTCCTCTTACAAGTATCGTTACAGCTTTCGGGTTCTTGCATTCCGTTATATATGTGAACTCATCATCTCCGATCTTTCTTTCCTCTACAGCGCCTGCAAATCCCAAGTCATCTTTGCTCAAATCGTGCAGGTTGCTCACAACCTTACCATTTGTTGCTTTTGCAATCTTTTTCATGTCGGAGTCTGAAACTCTTCGCACTGCATAAATTCCTTTCTTTGCAAGAAAGTGCTGCGCAACATCGTCAATTCCCTTCTGGCATATCAGCACATTAGCGCCGGAATTTGCAACCTGCTCAACCATGTCCTTGAGCATTTTTTCTTCCTGGTCTAAAAATGCCTGCAGCTGGTTTGGGGATGTTATCTCTATCTTTGCGTCAATCTCTGTTTTCTTTATCTCGATTTCCTTGTCAAGCAATGCAATCTTTGCGTTTTTTACCAATCTTGGCATGCTTGAATGGACTTTTTCCTTGTCTAACACAATTCCTTTTATAAGCTCAGAATCATCAACTGAGCCGCCGCTTCTTTTCTCAATCTTGATGTTGTCAGTGTCAACAGAACCATCGTCCTCTGCAACAAGCTTCACTGATTTGACTGCTAATTCGCTTAATTTATCCCTTGCGTACTCTGCGCCTTTTCCAGTCATTGCGGTCATCGCAATCTGTTTTAGAATATTTTCGTCTTTTGGCGTTATCTTTTCAGCCATGTCATTTAGTATTTCAAGTGCCTTGTCAGCAGCCATCCTGTAGCCCCTTGCTATCACAGCAGGATGCACGTTCTGGTCCAGCAGCCTTTCAGCGCTTTTTAGAAATTCACCGGCAAGAACAACTGCCGTTGTTGTTCCATCGCCAACTT
This sequence comes from Candidatus Woesearchaeota archaeon, assembly GCA_018303655.1. Lineage (GTDB taxonomy): Archaea > Nanobdellota > Nanobdellia > Woesearchaeales > GW2011-AR4. The sequence continues at coordinate 3,300 of JAGVXT010000025.1, read as the reverse complement.
CATCTTCCTGTGTTTTTGCAACCTCAACAATCATCTTTGCAGATGGATGCTCTATCTGCATTTCTTCAAGAATTGTGACACCGTCATTTGTGACTGTGACATCTCCCATGCTGTCAACAATCATCTTGTCCATTCCCTTTGGGCCAAGAGTTGTTCTTACTGTTTCTGCAACTGCCTTAGCAGCCATAATGTTAGTTCTTTGAGCGTCTCTGCCTACGCTTCTCTGCGTGCCTTCCGGCAAGATAAATATTGGTTGTATTTGGTTAGCCATTTTATATAACCCCCTAAACTAGTTTTTATTAAATGTCAGAAATTTGTATAATTTCTGAACACCCCAAAAATCTCCGATTTTTGTCGGATTTATAGAATTGGTATACAATTGGTTATATATAAAGGTTTCGGTTGTTTGGGCTTTGCACATGAATTAAGTTCTGCATATTTTTAAAGGTACACTACACACACATTCTATTAGAGCAGCCTCAACAAAATCTCATGCCTCTCTTCTTGTATAAGAATCTACAACCCGCATTACAGCAGCATTGGATGGTAGCAATACTCTGTCTTTTATCACCCTATCCGGACCGAATTCACAACCCGGATACACACCTGGGCTGTTAATAATGTGAATGCCAGCAGGAACTACCACAGGACCAAGGTATGATGACTCTATTACTGTTGGATTTTCTGGCGATGAATTTACCACGACCCTTAAACCTAAAATGCTCCTATCAATCCTTGCTCTTTTGCCAATTCTGCAAGTTGGGAATATAACACTATGTGAAATATTTGCTTCTTCCCCTATGTATCCTCTTTTTTCCACAGAGCTATACCTAATCTTTGCACCTTTGCCAATTTCTACGTTTCTTCCTATGAAAACATTTGGTCCAATTTCAACTGCCTTAGTTTCAATCAATTCTTTTAAACTAGGATTTCCATTACGAGTTGCTAGATAAGTTTCAGGATGTACCCAAACATTATTTTTTAAGTGATGATATCCCCTCTTGCTTAATAGCGAATCTATAGACGGATACTCCCTGCCTAAAGCTCTTTCAACAGTAGCTAAAAATTTTACATTTGTACCCAAATCACCCCAGTTATCAATCAATGTTGCATATACTGGAATTCCCCTTTCAACACAGCCTTTAATTAAACCTCCTGCCATGTCAAACTCTCCCGATTCTTTCTTCATCTTTTCCCTTACCCAATCTTCCCTGGCTAAATCCTTGAACGCAGGATTATCTATCACATAACCTGCAGTATTCACCCGCACTTGAATATCACCTAATCTTGCAGGATCATCAATTCCTAAAGTTTTGACTAACTCTGCTTCATTCTTTGGTTTTTCAGTTATTCTAACCACCCTGCCCCTTTCATCAACTTGCAATAAGCCATAATCTCCAATAGTTTCTCTTGCACCCATTAAAGTAGCCATAACTGTTATTACTGCGCCTTTTTCTTTATGAAATCTTACTACTTCTGGCCAATCTGTTTCATAAAGATTATCATTTGCTAAAACTAGACTATGCCCACCGTATTTTTGCTCTAAAATGTTCCTAAGGAGTGATTCGCCACTGCCATTATTCAATAAATCTTCAAGAGGGGACGAATAATTTATGTTCACGCCAAATCTTCCCAGCCCATCACCAAATCTATTTGAAAGCATGTCATCATTCTCAAGATATTGCGTTATTATGAAGAAATTTTTCAACCATCCCATCAGTTGCCTTATCTGCAATTCTGAAGGAGGAGTGCCAAGCACTCTCAACAAACCTTTAGGTATCATGCTCGTTGGGCTATAAAGATTTATGGGAAAGTTTCTCGTTCCTTTTCCGGCAGACGTTAATATGACTACAACATCATCAAGTGTTTTTTCTTCCAGCATTGCCATAGAATAAGTTGAAAGACCGCATTGTTTTTTAAATCTTTTGTTTGTCGCTACTATTATGTTACAACTAGGTATCCGACAACACGCCCTCACTAAATGCGCACATCACTTCCCTAAGCGTTGATAATCCAAGCTATTTTAAAAATTTAGCGCCTGCAAATCCAGCCCCAAGCAACCCAGCATTATAGTTTAATATCAAATAAATCGGCATTTTTTTTAAAACGCGCTGCATTTTATGATTGTCCTCGAAAATTCTTATGAACCTCTTGTCAAAAATATCCCTGTTTTTGGGCGCTATGCCGCCGGCGATATAAACTCCGCCGTAAGCCAATGCGCCCAGCGCGCAATTCTTTGCAAATTTTGCATAGTTGGCTTTGAATATGCCAAAAGCTGCTTTGCATGTTTTATCTGCGCTCCGGTATTTTGAAATAAGCTCAGGCCAGTTTTTTGATTTGTCAATCTCCTTGGTGTACTTTGTAACCCTGTAATCTCCAGTTTTCCTCAAGAATGAATAAATGTTGGCCAGGCCCTTCCCGGACAGCACCTGCTCATAGGACACGCTGGCTTTTGTTTTCTCTTTTCTTTTGACAAAATTGACCAGTTCAAGCTCTTCTTTTGCCTGAGCAGGAAAATCACAATGGCCTGCTTCAGATGGGATTGGAGCATAAGCCTTGCTGTGCTTGTCATAAATGAGAGTCTTCTTCCCAAGGCCGGTGCCGGCTCCGATTACTACAATAGGGGCTTTTGGAATCTTCTTTGCTTTCCTGATTGTAAAAACATCCTTTTCCTTCACTATATTGATTCCGTAGCCAATGGCCTCGAAGTCATTAATCAAAAGAATTTGCGTTAGCTTGGTTTTTTCCAATAAATCTTTTCTGTCAACATCCCAATTTAGGTTTGTAACTTTTGCAAAATCGCCATTGGGAGTTATTGTTCCTGCGATGCCAAAGCAAGCTTTGCTTATACTAATTCTGCGCTCATCTCTTAGGTAACCCATAACTTCATTAACCGCTTCGCTAAGATTTTTTAATTTTGGGCTTGAAAAATGGAAAGACATCAGAAATTCCGCGCGGGCATTTTTGATGCCAAAAACCCCAAGAGAGGTATTTGTGCCGCCCACATCCCCTGCCAGAAGGAAAGAGCCAAAGCTTTTTTTGTTGAATTTCTTGTATTCTTTTTTTATGAATGCCATATCCAGTCAATTTAATTTTGTATTTTTATACTTATTGTTTGATAACTGGCTAATTTCAAACAATTTTGAAGCTAACGACATATTTATATAGTTTACAAAGTATGATGAACGTATGGACCGAAAATTTTTTCCAATTGGGGCGATCTCACTCGTTATTTTGGCGATATTGATTTCTGGTTGTGTAGATAAACCCGAACAAAAAGCAGATGATAGTGGTGCAACC
>JAGVXT010000023.1 GCA_018303655.1 Candidatus Woesearchaeota archaeon | reverse complement strand
ATTAATGCTGTTTTGTTTTTCATGGTGGACACCTTCACTGTCCACCCCCTGTTAGTCTAACGACTAACAGCGGTTATATTTAAGATTTGGGACAAAGCCGGAACTTGGACAAATGCTTTAAGAGAAGCAAATATTCCTGTAAGAAGGTTTCTCTCCGAAAAAGAATTAATTAATATTTTGCAGAGATTGTACTTAGAACTAAACAGAACTCCAACAAGAGAAGAACTTAGAAAAAGAACCGATTGTCCAAGTTATATCCCATTTGTAATGAAGTTCGGAAGTTATACAGCTGCCTGCTTAAGGGCAGGATTAGTGCCAAATGATGGGAGAAATAATATTTGGAAAGGCTGGCAAAAACATTGCGAGGAGATGGCAAGGGTTATTTATGGAAATGTTGTAGTGCAGTTCAAAGATGATGAAATTGGAATTCCAGACGTTTACATTCCAAATGAAGGTTTATTTATTGAAGTTAAAACTTGTGGTTATAAAGACTTCAAAGAGCAGATTAGAAGATACTGCTCAAATGGTCATAGATTGGAGTTCTGGTGTATATTCAAAGGAATAGAAACCAAAAGTGATAAAGTAAGATATGTGTATGCAGAGGAACTTGCAAAAACTATGAAAGCCCTAGGAAGGCGAGATTTGGCTGCCAAATGCCACCAGTTTATTAGGAATGTGTTTGATGAAGAGCAGACAATTTTAAACTAAAAATATTTAAACAGAGTTATCTTCTCTAGTATTGATTAAAATGCCAGAGCCAGAACAGAAAGCATTCCAGAAAAGGCAAGTTGCATACAAAATAAGGGTTTCTGACATACTAAACAAAAATTTGGAAAAAGAAGATCTCTCAGGAAATATCAGGCTAAGCAATACAAATGTCTCAAGGGTAAATATTATTGCCACTGTGATTTACAATTCTGAAGAATTTAATTACTCAAGCGCTGTTGTTGACGACGGAACAGGAAATATTCAGTTAAGAAGCTTTGAGAATAATTCCTATTTTTCAAAGGCTGCTGTTGGCGATGCTGTGCTGGTCATTGGAAAAATAAGGGAGTTTAACGGCGAGAAGTATATCCTGCCTGAGATTTTTAAAAAAATGAATAATGTCCAATGGGTGGATGTAAGAAGACTTGAATTAAAGGGCAGTGGTGTGATTGGTGACAACACAATCTCAATAGATAAAAATCCTGCTGGCGATATAAAAAATGATGACCTCTTTTCTCTTATCAAAAAGCTTGATAATGGTGATGGGTCTTCTTTTGACGAGATAATAAAGGGTTATGGAAGCGCTGACGCAGAAAAGATGCTGAACACGCTTCTTGAGAACGGGGATATTTTTGAAATAAAACCAGGCAGGCTTAAGGTTCTAGAATAAAATATGTGTTACGTAAACCTCAAGAAATGCCGCTGCAATAAGAAAACCAACCCCTATCAGAGTCATCTCTGAAAAGTCCTTCATCACCATTAAAAATTTTTCTGATCTGAAATGCTTTCTTATCAGTGCAACTGAAAGTATGCCTCCTGCAAGGCCTCCGTAGAAATAAGCAGCTATCTCGGGAATGCCGTGTATGGAATATTTTAACAGCCCGAGGGAGACAACATGGAAATAATTTCCTGCCTCAAGCAGCCCGAAAGAGCTGGTGTAGCTGCTTATGTTTGACCTTATGAAGTTTCCAATCGCTGCCCCGATCACAGTCGCGTTCCATACCAATATGAAGATGGCGCCTGCACCATAGACAAAAGAGAACAAGATTGAGAATGCCATAACTTTGAAATTATTGAAGAATATTTTCCAGAATATGCTTACATTGTAGATTACATTTCCGGTAACCTGATGGTTTATAGCCTGTATTGTCCCTGTCTGCTTGTCAAAAAGGCTGTTGGTTATTGAAGTTGGAAGAAAAGTGTACCACACAGCGCATGCTATTGTAATTCCTATGAACATGTACATAAAAAATGAGATTGCCTTGTTATGCTCCCTTAAGATTGAGGTTTCGCTGTCCATCATCATGTCCTTGCTTTCTTCCATCTTGACTGTGTTGTAGAATATCGGCAAAGCTGCAATTGTTATCATGAACACCATGATTAGGCTGGCTTCGTTCCTGAATATCCACAGGGAAATAATTATTCCAATTGATGTGTACAAAAAACCAAGAAAGAACATCTCCCACGGCTTTTTTTCAGCCTTGAACGGGTTTAGCAATGCCTCGACTACCATGAAATTTTACTTATGCAGTTTGTTTATATATTTTTTGAATCGCTTGAGTAATTAAATTTATAAATTAAACCTGTTTCTTTGTTTATATGGATTACAAAAAGATGCTTGAGGATGTAAGGAAGAGCCTGCCTGAGGCCGTTTTCCTCAAGGAAAGGTTTGAGATACCGAAGGCGCTTGGCCATATTCAGGGCAACAGGACAATAATAACCAATTTTCTTCAGATAGCCTCAACATTAAGAAGGGATGTCAGCCATCTGCTGAAATATGTTTTGAAAGAGCTTGCCACTCCCGGCGAGATAAAGAAAAGCGGCTCATTGATCCTTGGCACGAAAGTTCCGGCTTCAAGGATTAACGAAAAGATAAGGCAGTATGCGAATGAGTTCGTGCTCTGCCTTGAATGCGGCAAGCCCGACACAAAGCTTGAGAAAGAAGGGGATTTGACTTATATGAAATGCGCAGCCTGCGGCGTGAAGAATATAGTTAAGGCGAAGATATAAGGAGTGTTTTTGGAAAAATGTTCATAGAGATATTGCTTTAAAATATAAATTTTATAAAATAAAAAGAGAAATTTATTAAAGACTTCAAGTTTGATGTTTTATATGGGGGTTAAAAGTTATTTGTTTGTTTCCGCTATTTTGGTTATTATTTTTGTTAGTGCTTGTACTACTGATAGGCAATACCAACAACCAAGAAAAGTGGAAGATTCTAACACTAATGTTCCTTTACCAAAAACTTCAACTCCTTCCAGCAAATCACCGATTGAAGCTCCTGTCGAAAAAATTACTGAGCCAGAAAAACCAAAAATTGTAACATTTAAAGTTGGTGAAAGTGCCTCTGATGGTAGATTGAAAATAACGTTAAATAGTTTTAGTTTTAATGATAAGATAACATACACACAAAGTATGAATCTGGGTGGCGAAGAGTATAAATCAAGTCTTGATTTTAATCCAAAAGAAAATTATCAATTCCTTATAATTGATCTAACGATTGAAAATTTACAATCAGATAAAACCACAACATTAGTTCCAATTTTTTCAGCTGAAGTTTCAGATGCAGATGGTTACAGTTATGATTACAGTTTGGGAACTGCTTATTTGGATAAAAAACTTGATGGCGGAGATTTACTTCCAGGGATGAAAAGAAGAGGAAATATGGCTTTTGAAATTCCACAAAACCCATCAGGTTTAAAATTCACATTTCAGTTTGATTTGGTAAGTAGTCAAACCGCAGTATTTGATATAAGATAATCTCTCAAGTTAACATATCTAAATTTCTACCCAAACCATCTTCCTAATCCTTCCTGCTTGTCTTTTTCTTTTCCAAAAAGTCCTTCAACTCTGTCTTTTGTCAGCGCAAGAGTCTGCTTGAGGTAAGCCGGAAGGTTGTATTTTTCTGAAAGCGAGATTGCAGGCTCAAGATATTTGATGATTGTTCCTTCGGAAACTGTGAATATCAACCTGCCTCCACATGCAAGGCATTTGCCTGTTAGAGGAGGCCTTCTGTATTTTTCCGTGCACTTGCTGCACCTGAACTGCTGCATTGAAAATTTTCTTAAGTTTCCCCTTATGTCACGAAGCAAATGCTTTTCTATGACGAGCCTTGCAACATCTGCTGCATCAACTGCCCGTATCTTGTCAGCCAATTCCATCTGCCCTTTTAATTTGTCTTCCATTGAAGGCAGTGTTTTGTATGCAGAGCATTTGACACCAGCGTTTATATCGCTGACAGGGTGAGTATATCTGATTTTTGTGTACTTGCCTTCATTGTTTAGTATGTTTGCAAACCTTTCTATTTTCACATTCCACGGCAATTCGTATCGTTGTGTTGCTTCATAAAATTCAAGAGGATATTGTTCAGCAACATCAAGGTCAAATATCATATCATCAACCTCTGTCGGGATTAGTGTTGATGTCAAGACCAATGGAGCATCCTGTGTTGAGCCCCTTGAATCAGGCAAAAACTGCCTTGAGAAATTAAGCAATGCATCCATCAACAATGTGACAGATGCCTCATCACCATCACAATCGCGCCTAGTAGCGGCATGAAACAACGGATGAGCGTAAAATGCCTGTGTTTTTGAAAAACCGATTATCCTTCCTACAATGCCTGCTGATGTATGGGGAGCTAATGCAACAACAAGGTGGCCAACAAGATCTTTCTCTGATTGCAGGTTGTAAAATTTTTTAAGATTATAAAGTGAAACCAGCAGCTCATCAATAAACATGCTTATATTATAAAGAATTTTATCAGCTCCAAGCTCCGGGGCATCCTCGCATTTTGGAAGTATTATGTCCTGCGGCTTCAATTCCAAAATCTGCTCTTGTGTTATCAGCTCATTTCCATAAATATCTTTATCATATCCCATTTCTTTCAATTCCTCTGCAGAGGTTTCAATTTCCTTTGGCTTGAAATGTGTGATAGGCAGTTGCGTCATGTCGTATCTTGTGGTGCCGTCCCTGTTGACATATACCTCATATTTTGCCCTTAAGATTCCTTTTGCAAAATGCTCGGGTACGTGGTTTTTGTTTGATGTTCCCCTTACTCCTTTGATTAAGTCAGGGTACTGCTGCATGCCAAGTTTTTTCAGTATGTTCCTGAAGTAATAATTGAAATCAATTGTTTGTTTTTTATGCTGGGAAATCTTGTCATGCATGCATGTGTTGGAATTAACCAAGCCGCATTTCTCGCAATGCGCTAATTTTTTCGCTTTTGTATCGCATTGCTCGCATACACTGAGAATAGTTTCTTTTTTGCAGTAATCACAAAAATAGACTGGAAACTCCGCCTCAATATTTCCGATTTCAAGCGCGCTTTGGAATGACCTTAATTTTCCTCCCTGCTTTCCAATTGGAAACAGAGTATTTGGATTGCCGTCAAGCTTTCTTATCTTTGCCTTTTCAGGCCTTCCCATCCTTGCTCCTATGAAGGTGCCTGACTTATCTCTAAGCTTGATATCTGAATTCAAATTTATGATGTCAAGAACATCCTCAATATCGGAATTTTTGTATTGCTCATAAAAATTATTATCATCAAGTTTCAATATTGCATTCAATATTTGCGAATCATCCTTTTCTATTATTGTAAGTTCATTGTTGACAAACATATGGGGAATTCCAAGCAGTTCAAGCGTTCTTTTGCCAGATTCGTTTTTTGGCAATATAATTTTATTAACAGAATTTCCATCAAATTCAATTTGTACCGATGAAATCCATTTGGTCATCTCAATAAAATCATCCCTCGGGATTGTTTTCCAGTGATAAGTGTAGCAAGGATGCAATGGTATGTTGAGTATTTTGCTTAATGCAATGGCTGTTCTTGCATCAGGCTTCTCAAAAAGAAATTCTTTTATTAATTTTTGAAGATAGTCCAAACCTATTCCAGTCGATTGTGACAGTTGGTGATAATCCAAAGAGCCAAACATGTTTATAGTTGCTTTCTCAAGCTCTTGCAGCCACCATTCCTCGCAATAGCCTGCTGGCGCCAATGTATGTGCCCTGTTAAAAAAATCACCGTAGCTGATTAATATGTCGCCTAAAAACAATATTTCTTTTACAGAGCCCTGGACTTCTTTTGCCTTTTGCTCGGTATCAATCCTCACAACACTGTCGTCATTTAATTTTATTATAGGACCCTCTATGGAATCACATATGGTTATTGCAGTTGCTTTTCCCGGCCTTTCAACCTTTAGTTGAGTGCCTATTGCTATATACTTGCTCAAAATAATTAATGTGGCGGGATGGATTGCTGTTGCCGAGTATCCAGATGTCCTGCATCTCCCGTACCTTAAGCGAAAACCACCTACAGCCAAGGGATGTGTTAAGACTGGACGGCCTGCAACAAGATCCTGTATATATGTATAGATGGGCACAATTCCCTTTCTTGCTGATTTTTCTTTTGCCTTTGTATCTTTTTGTAATTGAACAAATTCCTGCAAAAATGACCAGTGCTCAAGCCCAAATTCACTACACCATTTCTTGAGCTGCGGCCAGATCTTGGCTGCTTTTTGTGATACGCATTCCCCTATTACAAGACAGGGCCCGCTCCTTATCCTGTTGGTTTCTATTCTGGCAATGTCCTTGTAGTTTGATACTTCTATTTCTTCTGATGCATCTCCATCGATCTGCACGGGCATATTGCTGACAAGAAATCTTATTTCTTTTTCGCTTGGAAGATATTGAAGATTTGTGATTCTTTCATGATAATCATAAAGCTCTGTAACCATCCTTCTTATCTCTTTTTCTGATGGATCATAATCCCCATAACCCATATTCTTGCCTATGTAGTCTGCTATTATGACGCTTAAAGCGCCTGCTGTACCGCCTGCACTTCGTATCGGGCCTGAATACATAAGAGAAAGATATTCTTTTCCATCCTCTCTTTTTCTGGTTTTCAATCCAACAAATCCTTCAAGAGGGGATGCAACAACACCCAATGTCAAGTAAGCCAGTCCAACCCTTATTCCTGTTTCGATTGATTCTTTTTGCGTTTCAAATTTGCAGAATTTTTGCTGGGTTGTCTCCAAAGATATCTTAAGCGCAACCCTCCAGTCAAGCTTTCCGTAAATTGCCTCGAGCTCCTTTATCCTTTTGGGAATTCCTTTGTTTATTATTTGGGGAGCTGCAACGCTTACAAGCCCCTCAACTCTTTCTGCCATGTTTTTGGCAAGGGGTATGTTAACTGTTTCTTCCGGGTCATAGCCTTTTGACCTTGCTTTGTTTGCTACGTCGTATGCAAAATCAATTTTTTTTAATAGCTCGTTGTTGCCTGCCATTTTATTGCCCAAATTTTAATATTTTAACATCTCTTGTCTTTAAATTTACAATTGGGACCCTGCTGGGCTCCGGGTTGTGACCTACCTTTTCCTGGAATGTTGTCTTGCTTTGCCAGCAGCTGCCGCAGATTAATGTTGTGTTTCTGTAATTTGCCGTTATTGATTTGTGTATGTGACCGCTAAGGAAAAAATCCGGAACTTTTTCTATCACCAATGGATCTTTTTTCGTGTCAGGAATGTAAAGAGTGGAAAGGTGTGATGGCGCAAGATGCCTTCTCTTCAACAAAAATTTCATTATTAAATCTGCGCGATCGTATCCTCCCTGATTTCTTAATGAGTCAACTTCAGCAACAAAATAGTCAAATGAGTAGCCATGATACATCAATACATCAAAACCAATAAAATTGCTTGAAGAATTTATATTGACCATTGATGGGTTTGATACCATTATTGTGTTGTTTAGTTCATGCATTGGCTTTGCAAAATCCTTTGATAATGGGGGCTGCGGCTCTGATATGCGCAATGCGTCATGATTGCCCGGGCATATTATCAAGGGTATGTGCTGCGGGATTTGCTTCAGCAGCTTTGCGCATTCTTTGTATTGTTCGTAAACATCATTAATTATGAGTTCCTTGTCCTGTTCCGGGTAGATACCACACCCATCTATCAAATCTCCTGCGATAAAAATATACTCCACGTTTTTTGCTATGTTCCTTTGCTGCTCATTTCCCATCTCTCCGTTTATCCACTTGATAAATTTTTCAAACTCGTCAGGTAAAAATTTTGAAGATCCCACATGCATGTCCGATAGGAACAAAGCATATTTTTCCTGATCTATTTTTTTCAGTTCCTTGCTTGTTGGCGTATCCGGCCAGATAATGCTGTTTGCAAATGTTATTGTGTCAACATTCACACCAACAACACCTATAACCTCGTCCAAAACAATGTCTTTTGCTTCGTTGAACAATGACGGCTTGTTCTTGTTAACCAAAACATTTCTTCTCCCTGTTGGGTCCTCAAGCATAAGGAGAAGGTTGCCGTTTTTGGTTGTCTGTTTATTGCTGACTATCCCTATAATAGCCACATTCTCTTTTTCCTTTTTGTTTGCTATTCTGTTTATTGATACTGTATTTCTGAGTTCCTGCCTTTGCTTCAGAATTTTTTCTATTGCCTTGTGTCTGTTGTTGAAATAATCAACAAAATCTTGTGGCTCTCTTTTTTTTGGCTCTTCTTTGTAAGAATAAATTATTTTAACCTTGTCTTCCTGCTTCAATTCGTTTTGAATTTCTGCTTCTGTTTTTGTCTTGCCTGGTTTGTTGGTTAAGCTAAGGCTGGTTAGTATGTCGTCTGTTTGCCTTGCCTGCAGCTCGTCAAGTATTTTGGAAATATTGTCTGTGTTGTTTATTTCCTTCAGCAGCTCTGAGCTTATCAGAATTCCCTTTTTTAAAAATGTGTCAATTATTTCGCGTTTTTTTTTAATAAACTCCTGCTCCATTTTAGACGTGCACGCTTTCTTCCAGAATTGTTTTTACCCTTGGGAGTATTGCAGCTGGGATTTCTATTGAGATGTTTCTTGTCCTTCCATATCTTCCTTTTGATATAACCTTGGCATTTACTATCCCCAGCATGTCAAACTCCGATATTATATCAGATACTCTTCTTTGTGTAAGTGTGCTTGTGTTGGTTTTGCTGCACAGGGATTTATATAAGTCATAGACCTCGCCTGTGAATATGCTGCTGCCCCTGCCGGGCTGCAGTGAAAGTATGGAGTAAAGCACAAGATGATACTGCTTTGGTTGTGTTGTGACTATGTCTATAATCCTGTCTCTGTCTATTTTTTCTTCTGCCTCGTCTATGTGCTCTGTTGTTATTTTTTTGGAATTTTTCCTGTCTGTAATTTCGCCTGCAACCCTCAAAAGCTCCAAAGCTCGCCGGGCATCACCATGGTCGCGGGCTGCGTACGCCGCACATTTCTCAATAACGCCTTGTTGTAAAACATCTTTGTTGAATGCAATATCTGCCCTTTGCTTCAGAATGGATTGTATCTGCAGCGCGTTGTATGGCGGAAAAACAATTTCCTCTTCAGAAAGCGACGACCTTACTCTTGGATCCAATTTATCAACAAACATGATGTCGTTTGATATCCCAATTAGTGAGATTTGTGATTCTATCTCTTCGTTTATTCTTGTCAGGTTGTAAAGCGCGTTGTCGCCTGTTTTGTTTACTAATTGGTCAATCTCGTCTAATATTAAGATGTAATTTTGTTTTTGCTTGTTCAGCGCCCTTAAAAATGCCTTGTATACCTCTTCTGTTGGCAGCCCTGTTGGCGGGATTGATTTGCCGAGCTCTGTTGCAAGCTGCGCAATCAGCCTGTATTCGGTGTCTGCGCTTCTCTTTAGCTTGCAGTTGACGTACAATATCTTTAGTGAAATTTTTTCCCTCGAAGCAATCTCCATCAGTTTTTGTGTTGTGTGCTTTGTTGTGAGTGTTTTACCTGTCCCGGTTTTGCCGTAAATAAATATATTTGATGGCTTGTCTCCTTTTAAGACTGGAGCAAGGACAGTAGCTATTTGTTTGGCTTGTTCCTCTCTATGAGGGATTGTTTCCGGGGTATAAGAGGATTGAAGCACCCTTTTATCAAAAAAGACGCTTTCTTTGCTCAGAAATACCTCAAAAAACATTTCCAACCCCTTTTCAACCATAAATTTCCAAACGAAATGGGGGTATTTAAATATTTTCTTTGTTCGTGCTACCCCTTTGTTTCTTATGGAAGGTGTTGCTTGTTTGTTTTTATGTGTATTATTTATTATTTTCTATATAGAAAATAATAATAATATAAATAACTAATCAACAATAACGACACACAACAACACAAGCTCCATCGGAAGCCAAGGAGATGGAGTAAACATTCACCACGCTTTAATAATAAAAAACAAAATATTTATAAACAAAACAACCACACTATACTAAATGATTGAATCAAAGGCGGAAAAACACAGGGGGGTTTCTACAGCAGGAGAGCTTTCTGATATAGCAAACGTGCCAAGAAGCAGAAGCTACGATGTTCTTGAATCCTTGGAAAAAAAAGGGTTTGTCAAAACAAAAAACGGAAAGCCGGCAAGATACACGGCAATTTCTCCATCGGAAGCCCTTGAGAACACCAAAAAAAACACACAAGAAACCGCATCGGAAGAAATCAAAAAATTAAACAACCTAAAAAACACAAGCCTAATCAACAAATTAACAGGCATGCACACAAAAGGAGAAATTCCAACAGACCTGTGTGATTTATCCGGCTCCTTAAAGGGAAGAAATAACTTATACAACCATATTGAATATATAGTGGGCAAGGCTGAAAAACGTGTTTTGATATCGGCGACAGAAAAAGAAATAAAAGGAATTATTCAGCAATTCACACCCCTATTCAAAAAACTGAAAAACAGGAAAATAAACATAAAAATAGCAACACAAATAAACAGCCAAACAAAAGAATTCATAGATGATATACGGCAGTTTGCAGAAGTGAGAAACACAGACAACAAAGCAAGATTCTGCATTGTAGACGGCAAAGAAATTGTAATCATGTTGCTTGATGACAGCGAAATTCATCCAGTCTATGATGTTGGCATCTGGGCGAACACGCATTTGGCAAAGGATCTGGAGCAGATTTATTCTAAATAACTCACCCACCTAGTTAAAATTATATTCTTAATTGTGTGCAAAACCCACCATAACCTTTATAAATATGTTATTATTCCTCAGGCTCACAATTAATTTATGTTTGAGTAATCAAACATAAAGCATAAACAAGCCTGAAAAGACTGCCTTTTCAGTACAGTTAAATAAACTGTTTTCTACAAAGGCTATCAACAAAAGGCTTATTTTGTATAAATAAATCATAGATATACCAGTCTGTGAGGTGGTAAATCTAGCAAATGCCGAGAGCAAGAAAACCAAGAGCAGGAAGCATGCAGTTTTGGCCAAGAGTAAGAGCTAGGCAAAGTTATGCAAGAATAAGAACATGGCCCACAGGCAAAGAGGCAAAACCCCTTGGGTTTGCAGGCTATAAAGCCGGGATGACGCATCTGCTGATCGAGGACAACAGTGTGAATTCTTTATCAAAAGGAGCAGATATTTTCTGCCCGGTTACAGTCATTGAATGTCCGCCGCTCAAGGCGTTTTCTATAAGATTTTACAAAAACACACAGGATGGATTGAAACTCGTTTCTGAATCGCCTGCAAGCCACCTTGACAAGGAGATTGAAAGAAAAATTATAAAATCAAAAAAGAAAGGAAAAGAAACAGTAGATGAGCGAGCGAATGACATAGCGAGCGGAGCGAAGCTTCACAAGCCACACGAGCTCTCACATTCGACTGATTTTGATTTTTTGAGATTGTTATGCCACACACAGCCAAAACTAACAGGCATTGGAAAAAGCAAACCGGAAATTTTTGAAGTTGCAATTGGCGGCGATAAAGAGCAGCAAATGGCTTACGCAAAAGAAAAACTGGGAAATGAAATAAGCATAAGCGAAGTTTTTAAGGAAGGTCAAATGATAGACACCCATTCTTTGACAAGAGGAAAAGGGTTTCAGGGTCCGATGAAAAGATTTGGAATACAATTAAGGCACCATAAATCAGAGAAGAGCAGGAGAAATCCAGGCACGTTGGGATCATGGCGCGCGCAAGGACAAATAATGTGGAGAGTTGCTCATGCAGGAAAAATGGGATATCATTTGAGAACAGAATACAACAAGTGGATCATGAAGATTGGAAACAAAGCTGAGGAAATAAACCCAAAAGGCGGATTTGTAAATTATGGTGTTGTAAAAAACCCATATGTCCTTCTCAAAGGATCTGTTTCCGGAGCCCAAAAAAGGATGATAAGGCTTATAGATTCCATCAGGGCAAAAAGAAGTATATCAGAGCCGCCGCCAATAACATACATAAGCACAGAGTCAAAGCAAGGTAACTAAAATGAAACTGGATATTTTGGATTCATCAAACAACAAGATTGGGGAAATCAAGCTGCCCCGGCAATTCGATGAAGAGTACAGACCAGATTTGATACAGAGAGCGGTGTTGGCAATCCAAAGCCATAAAAGGCAGGCTTATGCTGCAAGCGAAAGCGCAGGAAAAAGAGCATCTGCAAAACTGTCAAGGAGAAGAAGGGATTACAGGGGGTCATACGGAATTGGAATTTCAAGAGTTCCAAGAAAAATAATGACAAGAAGAGGAACAAGAATGAATTGGGTTGGTGCATTTGCTCCTGGCACTGTCGGCGGAAGAAGGGCGCACCCCCCAAAATCGGAAAAAATATGGTGGAAGAAGATAAATAAAAAAGAAAAGGCAAAGGCCATAAGGAGCGCAATAGCAGCCACAATCATGAAAGATGTTGTATCAGAAAGAGGTCACTTAATACCAAGCAGCTATCCTTTTATTCTGGATGATAAATTTGAATTGATGAACAAGACAAAAGAGGTTATCGAGACATTCAACAGGATAGGACTGGAGAATGAATTAGAAAGGGTAAAGGAGAAAAAAATAAGGGCAGGAAAAGGCAAGTCAAGGGGAAGAAAATATAAAAAAAAGAAAGGGCCGCTGATAGTTGTGTCAAAACTTGACAAGCTAAGCAGGGCAGTTGCAAACATACCAGGCATCGATGTTGTTGATGTAAAGAGTCTAAACACAGAACTGCTTGCGCCAGGGGCAAAGGCAGGCAGGCTGGTACTATGGACAGCCGCTGCTGTAAACATCTTAGAAAAGGAGAATTTATTCAAATAATGTCGAGAATCAAAGATTCTCGGGTTGTCCGAGACAAAGTCTCGGCAATTTTCGAACATTCCCAAAACTATGAGTTTTTGATAAAATGGACCAATATAAAATAATAAAATATCCGCTGTCAACAGAGAAATCAATAAGATTGATGGAATCGGAGAACAAGCTGATATTTGTTGTGGGGAATAAAACAACAAAAAAAGAAATAAAAAAAGCCATAGAAGAAATATTCAAAGTGGAAGTTGCCAGCGTCAACACATTTGTGAGTGCAGATGGGGAGAAAAGAGCATACGTGAAATTCTCCGCAAAGAACCCTGCTATAGATATTGCAACCCAGATGGGGCTAATGTAAAAAGTGATGAAAAATGGGAAAGAACTTAATCCAGCAGAAAAGAGGGAAAGGAAGCCCAAGGTACAGGGCACCGAGCTTTAGATACAAGGGAAAAACGGGCTTCGCAAGATATGAAGACGGCAAAGCAATAACAGCATCCATTACGGATATCGTGCACAGCAGCGGCCACAGCGCGCCATTAATGGAACTGAAATACAGCAACGGAGAAGAAGGGTTATTGCAGGCGCCTGAAGGAATCAGAGTAGGAGAAAAAATAGAAATGGGAAATGATGTAGAGATAAAGCCAGGGAACATCCTGCCATTGAAGAATGTCCCGGAAGGAATGACTATCTATAATATAGAATCACAGCCAGGAGATGGGGGAAAATTTGTAAGATCCAGCGGAGTTTCTGCAAGAATAATAACAAAAACCGAATACCGCATAACAGTTGAGCTGCCGTCAGGCAAGAGAAAGGAATTTTTACCGGAATGCAAGGCGGTTATTGGAAATGTTGCAGGATCAGGCAGGCCTGAAAAGCCGTTCCTAAAGGCAGGAACAAAGTTTTATGCAATGACAGCCAAGAACAAGATGTGGCCTATAGTCAGTGGGACATCAATGAATTCAGTAAGCCATCCGTTTGGAGGATCAAGCTCGCATGCAAAAGGAATTCCAACACAGTCAGCAAGGAACTCACCGCCAGGAAGAAAAGTAGGCAAGATAGCCCCAAAAAGAACAGGAAGAAGGAAGAGGTAGAAATGGCAAAGAAGGAATTTACTTTCAAGGGAAAAACAGTTGACGAGCTCAAAGCTATGAGCCTGAACGAAGTTGCGCAGCTGATGACATCAAGGCAGAGAAGGACAATAAAGAAAGGATTCACAGAGCAGCAAAAAATCCTGCTTAAAAAATTAAGGGCAAATGAAAAAAACATAGAAACGCAATGCAGGGACATGATAATATTGCCGGAGATGATTGGAAGAACTATAAAAGTGCACCAGGGCAAGGAATTTGTGCCTGTGATAATCGAAGAGGGTATGATAGGGCATTGCCTGGGGGAATTTGCATTAACAAGAAAAAAAGTTGCGCACAGCGCGCCTGGAATAGGCGCTACAAGGTCGAGCGCAAGCTTGTCTGTCAAGTAAAATGAAAGGATACACATTCAAAAGCTACAACCAGGGAAATATGGCAAGGGCAATCGGAATGGCTTTGCCTGTTTCATTCAAACAGAGCGTTGAGATATGCAGGTTTATAGGGAATAAAAATGTTAATGATGCAAAAAAAATGCTGCAGAATGTTGTGAAAAAAAAGTCAGCGATCCCCTTCAAAAGATATAACTGGGATTTGGGGCACAAAAAGAAGATAGGGCCTGCAAGGTATCCTGAAAAAGCATCCAAAGAATTCATCAAACTGATTGAGAATGTCGAGGCAAATGCGCAATTCAGAGGCTTGAACACATCAAACTTAACCATAGTGCATGTAAGCGCGCATAAAGCTGGAAAGACATGGCATTTCGGAAGAAAATCCAGAAGAAGAATGAAAAGGACAAATGTCGAGATTATTGTTGAGGAAACGGCAAATAAAGACGAATTTAATAAAAAGGCAAAAACAAAGGCAATGGAAAAAGTGAAAAAAGAAAAAGCAGGGAAAAGATGATTGAGAGAAAATTTGTCGCGCAAAAAATGAAAGAATTCCAGATACAGGAGTATATAACACAGAACTTGGAGAATGTTGGTCACAGCCACACAAAAATGGTTAAAACCCCATTAGGAGAAAAAATAATAATCTTTGCATCACGACCAGGCTTAATTGTCGGAAGGAAAGGGCAAAACATAAAGCAGCTCACAAAGACCCTGAAAAAGAGGTTTAGCCTGGAAAATCCGCAGATAGAAATAAGTGAAGTGGAAAATCCAAGTCTGGATGCAAACATAGTGGCAGAGAAGATTGTTGATGCATTGGAGAGATTCGGATCTGAAAAATTCAAGGCCGTTGGCCACAAGATAATGACTGAAGTAATGAGGTCAGGGGCCCTTGGCATAGAGATTGTTGTAAGCGGTAAAGTGCCAAGCGCAAGAGCCAAGTCATGGCGTTTTTACTCAGGATACTTAAAAAAATGCGGCGACATAGCGATAATGGGTGTCAGAAAAGCCAATGCACAGGCCAAATTAAAAACAGGCATAATAGGCATCAAAGTGAGCATAATGCCTCCTGACATCAAACTGCCGGACGACATACAGTTAGTTGAGCAAAAAGAATTAATCGTTGAGGAAATAAAAGAAAAAGCAAAGGAAGAAACGCCAAAAGAAGAAGCAAAAAAAACCAGACCGAAAAGAAAAAGAAAAAAAGAAGCAAAAAAAGATGAAAGCGAAGGAACTAAGGCTGATGAATGAATTGGACACCAGCATCAAGCTGGCTGACCTGAAAAAGGAATTAATGAAGATCAATTCGCAGATTGCAACAGGAACTGTGCCAAAAAGCCCAGGCAAGGTAAGGGAGATAAAAAGAACAATTGCAAAGATATTAAGCATAAATAATGAGAAGGCACACATCAAAAGCAAAAAACAAAACAAAGGAGGAAGTAAAAAGGAATGAGTGAAATATGCCAGATTTGCGGCTTGGTGAAAGAGCTGTGTGTATGCGAGACTATAGCAAAAGAAAGCCAGAAAATACTGGTCTATGTTGAGAAGAAAAAATTCAACAAATTTTACACCATTGTTGAAGGCATTGACGAGAAGGAAATAGACCTGAAGGACCTGGCGAAGAAGCTTAAATCAGAGCTTGCGTGCGGCGGCACAACAAAGGGCGGAAAAATAGAGCTTCAGGGCGAGCACAAGCAAAAGGCAAAAAAAATTTTGATTAGGCACGGATTTGCCCCAAGCAGCGTTGAAATAAGATAAATTTTCAGAATATCACTAAAATGGCAAAAACAGAATCAAGAAATATAGGAATTGCACTGGAAGCGCCAAAGCAGAAATGCAGCAGCACAGCATGCCCGTTTCATGGCAATTTAAGCATCAGGGGAAGGCAGTTCACTGGCATAGTTGTCTCAACAAAGATGAGGAAGACAGCAGTGATAGAGTTCAACAGGCTGCACTTTCTGAAAAAATATGAGAGATACGAAAAAAGAAGGACGAAATTAAAAGTGCACAATCCGGAATGCATCAATGCAAAAGACGGGAACATAGTGAGGATCATGGAATGCAGGCCCCTCAGCAAAACTAAGAATTTTGTCATCATAGAAAATATAGGTATTGAGAAAGGATTCAAGGAGAAAATGGAAGCAAGGGAATCTGGAAAAATAAAGATAACAGCAAAAACAGAAGATGAAGTTAAATCCAAAGGAGAAATAAATGCAGCCAATCAAATCTAGAGTCACAAAGGCCCTTCCAGTAGGGTGCAGACTTGAGACATGCGACAACTCCGGGGCAAAGATAATCAGAATTTTTACTGTTGTGGGATCAAAAACAGTCAAGGGAAGGATATCAAGCTGTGGAGTTGGTGACCTGGTTATGGCGTCTGTGCTAAGCGGCAGGCCCGATATCAGAAAACAGGTTGTGTTTGCGGTTATTGTGAGGCAGAAAAAGGAATATAGAAGGGTGGACGGGACAAGAATAAAATTTGAGGACAACTCAGCAGTTGTGCTTAAAGACAACAAAGGAAATCCAAAGGGCACGATATTCAAGGGGGCAATTGCAAAAGAGGCATGCGAGAGGTGGCCGGCAATCGCAAAAATAGCCAGCATAGTGGTTTAGGGATTAATATGGAAAAATTTTCAAGCATGTGGAAAAGCAGCAGGAAGCCGAGAAAACAGAGAAAATACAGGTTAAATGCTCCGTTGCACATCAAGCAAAAATTCATTCAATCACACATCTCAAAAGACTTGAGGAAGAAATATGGCAAGAGAAGCGCTGGAGTAAGAAAAGGAGACAAGGTAAAAATAATGCATGGCAAATTCAAAAAGCATGAAGGAAAGATTGAAAGGGTCGACCTTAAAAAAACAAGGGTTTTTGTCAGCGGGGCAGAGCTCACAAAAAGAGACGGGACAAAAAAACAGCTTGCGCTGCACCCCTCAAACTTGATAATCACAGAATTAAACTTGGATGACAAAATGAGGCAGAAAGCATTGGAGAGAAAATAAAATGGGCAAAGACCACATTAAAAGATTGGCAGCGCCAAAAACATGGCACGTAAAGAGAAAGAAAATCAAATATATAACAAAGCCCATGCCAGGGCCGCACAGCCTGGAGACAGGAACATCCCTTAACATACTGCTTAAAGAAATCCTGAATTACGCAGTCACAACAAGAGAGGCAAAAAAAATCCTGAATACCAATGACATCAAAATAGACGGAAAAACAAGAAAAAATTTTAGATTTCCTGTCGGCATTTTTGATACAATTGAGTTCACAAACACAAACGAATTTTTCAGGATTGTGCTAAACAAAAAGGGCAAGCTGGGCATAATAAAGATAAAGAAGGAAGAGGCTTTGCTAAAACCCTGCAAAATTATAGGAAAGACAATGGTAAGGGGAAAACTTCAGTTAAACTTATTCGATGGCAAGAACATATTCGCTGATGATGGCACATACAAGGTAGGCGACACTCTGCTGCTGGCATTGCCCCAGGATAAAATAAGCAAGCACATTAAGCTTGGCAAGAACTCAACAATATTTTTGGCAGGCGGAAAGCACATAGGGGAAATTGGCAATGTTGAAAATATTGTTGAAGACAAGGTAATCTACAAAGACTCAAAAGGGGATTTGATTGAAACCTCAAAGAAGTACGCTTTTGTTGTTGGGGACAGCAATACATCAATCACTCTTGGATGAAGATGCACAATATGAAAAACATCAAGGTAGAGAAAGTAACATTGAATATCGGCGCTGGCAAAGATCAGGCAAGGCTAGAGAAAGGAATAATGCTGCTCAAGGCAATCACCAACACAACTCCTATAAAAACAATAACAAGCAAAAGAATCCAGGAATGGGGGCTTAGGCCAGGATTGCCAATAGGCTGCAAGCTCACCTTAAGAAAAGCAAATATAATTAAAATACTTCCAAGATTGCTGGAAGCTGTTGAAAACAAGCTTATGGAAAGGCAATTTGATCAAAACGGCAACATCGCTTTTGGAATCCACGAATACATAGAGATCCCTGGTGTAAAATATGATCCAAAAATCGGCATAATGGGGCTTGAGGTCTGCGTGACTCTTGAAAGGCCGGGCTTCAGAATCAAGAGGCGAAAATTGCTGCAGAGAAAAATACCGTTAAGGCACAGGATATCCAAGCAGGAAGCAATAGACTTCATGGCAAGCAATTTCAATACAAAAGTGGAGGCTGAGTAGATGACCTACAGCGACTACAGGAAAGTGTTCAAGCAGCTGAAATCAAAGCCTGTCAAGATGCAGAAATACATAAAACACAATGCCCCAAAGCCGAGAAAATACGGAAGAGCAACAAAAAAATGCAGGCGCTGCGGCAGGCCCGGAGGACACATAAGCAAATATGGGCTGGGGGTTTGCAGGACATGCTTCAGGGAAATAGCAACAAGCTTAGGATTCAAAAAATACAGTTGAGGTAAAGACAAAAATGTTAAACGACCCATTGGCAAACGTGATGTCATTAATATTGAACAATGAGCTAATCGGCAAATCAGACTGTTTGATAAAGCCTGTTTCAAAAATAATAAAGGAACTTTTAAGGGTAATGAAAGAAAACAGCTATGTCGGGGAGTTCAAGGAAACAGAAGACAGCAGGGGCAATTACATAACGCTGACTTTGACAGGAAACATAAACAAGTGCGGCGTGATAAAGCCAAGGTACAGCGTCAAAAGCAACGAATTTGAAGCATTTGAAACAAGGTATCTGCCGGCAAAGGACATAGGGATACTATTTGTATCAACCCCAAGGGGAATCATGACCCATTACGATGCCAAATCAAAAAAAACAGGAGGAAGGCTTTTGGCCTATTGCTATTAAATGGAAAAAAGAAAATCCGGAAGCAATGGGAAAATAACCAAGAATATAGATCTAGATGACAGTGTAAGCGCATCGATTAATAATCAGATTTTATTAATCAAGGGTCCCCAAGGTGAATCCAACAGGAAAATCAACCAGCACAATATTTCAATCAAAATAGAAAACAAAAAGATTACACTTGAATCCAAAAGAGGAACGAAAAAAGACAAAAAAATAATTGGGTCGCTGGCAGCTCATGTCAAAAACATGATAAGAGGCAGCATGCAGAACCATGTTTATATTCTTAAAATATGCTCAGGGCACTTTCCAATGAATGTAAGTATGTCCGGCAGCAAGTTCATTGTTAAAAATTTTCTCGGAGAAAAGGTGTCAAGAGTCCTGCAGCTGAAGCACGGCGCTGATGTGAAGATTGAAGGTGATTTAATACATGTTGCAAGCGCAAGCAAGGAAATTGCAGGCCAAACAAGCGCAGATATAGAGCAATTGACAAGAAGGCCGGGCTTTGACACCAGAATTTTCCAGGACGGAATTTATATCATAAACAAAGACGGGAGAGATTTAAAGTAAGATAAAATGAGCATTCAAAACCTTTTGGAAATCAGGAAAGAGATCAAGGAAAGGAAGCCAGATTTTATCAGGCAGGACAATCCAAAAAGGATGAAAGTAAATGACAAATGGCGCAAGCCAAAAGGCATACACTCAAAAATCAGGCACAAGTTCAAGGGCAGGAGGAAGATGCCCTCTCCGGGCTACAAGTCGCCGGCAGAAGTAAAGGGATTGCACTCAAGCGGACTGGAGATTGTTAATGTGCACTCAATAGGCGAACTTAAAAAAATCAACAGGGACAAGGAAGGAATCATCGTGGCAAAAGCCACAGGCATGAAAAAAAGACTGGAGGTATTCAAAAAAGCAAAGGAACTCAACATCAACATCTTGAATTTGAATATTGACGAGCAAATCAAAAAAATTGAAGATTTCATCAGCTCCAAAAAGAAGAAAGCTCCTGAAGCAAAAAAAGAGGAAGTTAAGAAAGAGAAAGAAACAAAGGCAAAAGTCGAATCAGAAAAATCAAAAGAAAATACAGAATTAAGCGACAAAGACAAAAAAGAAATTGAAAAGAAAGAACAGGATAAAATCCTGACAAAAAGGACATAAAAATGCTTAATGTGCAAAAAAGGCTGGCAGCGCAGATATTAAAATGCGGCAGGAACAGGGTAAGGTTTGATCCAGACAGGCTTGAGGACATAAAGGAAGCAATAACAAAAACAGACATCAGGTCATTAATAGGCGAGGGAGTAATATCAAAAAAAAGGCTGCTTAACACATCAAGGTTCTGGGCCAGAAAGAGAAAGGAACAAAAAAGCTATGGCAAGCAAAAGGGGTTTGGCTCAAGGAAAGGGAAAAAGACAGCAAGGCTGAATCCAAAGAGGACATGGATGAATAAGATAAGGTTGCAAAGAGGCTTTATAAAATCACTAAGGGACAAAAATACGATCACAAGCGCGGCTTATCACGAGCTTTACATGAAAAGCAAAAGCGGATTTTTCAGAAGCTTAAGGCACTTAAGCCTGTATGTAAATGAGAGGGGTCTTGTAAAAAATGAGAGAAAATAATGTTTTCAACGTGCCTTTCAGAAGGAAGAGGCAGGGAAGAACCTATTACAGGAAAAGGCTGAGGATGCTGATGTCCAACAAGTCAAGATTTGTAGTCAGAAGCTCATTAAAGAACTTTCAGGCATCAGTCATAGAGTACAGCGCAAAAGGCGACAAAGTTCTGTTCACAGTTGACTCAAAGGCACTGGCAAAGCTCGGCTGGAAGGGTGACAATGGAAACATCCCAAGTGCGTACCTGATAGGGGCTCTTGCAGGAAAAAAGGCTCTTGAAAAGGGAATAAAAGAAGCTGTGCTTGACCTGGGATTCCACAATTCCACAAAGGGCTCAAGACGGTATGCTGCGCTTGCAGGCGCAGTGGACGCTGGATTAAGCATACCATTTAACCCGGAAGTGCTCCCATCAAAAGACAGAATTTCAGGAGAGCATATTGCAAAATACGCGCAGCACCTTGAAAAAAATGAGCAAACCTACAAAAGGCAGTTTTCCAATTATTTGAAAAAAGGACTCAACCCGGCAGATATTGTAAAACACTTTAATGAAATAAAGGTAAAGATAAATGGCTAAAAAGAAAACCGAAGAAAAAGCTGAAATGAAAGAAGAAAAAGAAGTTGAGAAAGTTGAGGATTTGCAGGAAGAAGAAGCAATAATTGAGAAGCCAAAAGAAGGATTAGCAGTCGAGCTTGGCGAAGTAAAGGAGCTTGAAGAAGAGATAGTTGAGGAAGTCAAAAAGAAAGGCGCTTTTGAAAAAGGTGCATGGAAGCCAAAAACATCTCTCGGAATAAATGTAAAAAATGGAGTTGTAAACAATATTTCATACGTGCTGGACCAGAGAATAAAGGTGCTCGAGCCGGAGATAGTGGATGCTTTGCTGCCTAATCTCTCAACTGAGTTACTGATGGTAGGTCAGGCAAAAGGAAAATTCGGCGGAGGGCAGAAAAGGGTATTCAAGCAAACCCAAAAAAAGACCCAAGAGGGCAACAAGCCAAATTTTGGCACTTTCGCAGCTGTGGGAAATGAAGACGGGTACATTGGCGTTGGATATGGAAAATCAAAGGAAACAGTTCCTGCAAGGGAAAAGGCAATCAGGCAAGCAAAGCTAAATGTGATAAAAATAAGGAGAGGATGCGGTAACTGGAGATGTGGGTGTGGAGATGCGCACACAGTGCCTTTCAAGGTAAGAGGCAAATACGGCTCAGTGGAAATCATGCTAATTCCGGCTCCAAAAGGAACTGGATTGAAAGTTGAGAAGGAATGTCAGAAAATCTTGAAATTGGCAGGCATCAAAGACGTGTGGTCAAGGACAGAGGGTCAAACCAGAAGCAAACTCAACTTGTTGTATGCGTGCTTTGAAGCCCTTAAAAACCTGATGCAGTTCAAGCTAAGCCAGAAAAATGAGGAAACTCTGGGTATTATTGAAGGCTCTTCAAAAGGAGTAATTTAAAATGGAACATCAAGCAGCAAAAACTGACACAAGCAAAAGATTGGCAGCCATAAGGGTAAGGGGATTGACAGAAATAAGAACTAAGATAGAAGACAATCTAAGAATGCTAAGGCTGTACAAAAAGAATTACTGCTGCGTGGTTCCAAACATGCCAGTATATGCAGGCATGCTGAAGAGGGCAAAAGACTACATCACATGGGGGGAGATTGATGACGAGACTTTCAACACGCTTGTTGAGAAAAGAGGAGAAGAATTTAAGGGAAAGGAAACAGATTCAAAAGGAAAAATAAAGTACAATGATTTTGTTGTCATCAACAACAGGAAAATAAAGAAGTATTTCCGCTTAAACGCCCCAAGAAAAGGGTTTGGAAGAAAAGGAATCAAGAATCCGTTCACAAGCGGCGGAGCCCTTGGCTACAGGGGAGAGAAGATAAATGACCTGATTAAGAGGATGGTTTGAAACAATTAAAATAAAATCTAAAGACAATGACAGTCAACAAACGAAAGAAGAATGACAGGCAGAGAGGCTCTATGACCCATGGATGGGGTGCAAAGAAAAAGCACAGGGGGCAGGGCAATCGCGGAGGAAGAGGAATGGCCGGCACCGGCAAAAGAGCAGATTCAAAAAAGCCAAGCATATGGAAAGATAAAAATTATTTTGGAAAATATGGGTTTGTAAGCAAGACTCCAAAAGTAAAGATTAATGCGGTTAACATCAACTTTTTGGAGCAGCATATCATCAGATTTTTGTTAAATAACACAATAAAAAAAGAAAACGATTTCTACATTGTAGACCTTGAAAAGCTTGGATACAACAAACTGCTCGGGGACGGAAGAATATCAACAAAACTTAAAATCAAAACCCCTTACGCTTCTAAAACAGCTGTGGAGAAAGTCAAAGAAGCAGGCGGGGAAGTAAGTGGCTTAGTGGCTAATGAGTAAATTTTCAATAAATTTAAAAATAATTTAATCTAATCATTAAAAATGTCCCTTTGGAAAAATATTATCTCAAACCTTCCGGAAGTTGAAGGACCTACGCAAAAATTCCTTTCTTTTCGCGAGAAATTAAAATGGACAGGCATTGTCTTGGTGATATTCTTTGTCTTGGGATTGATGCCATTGTTTGGATTGGGAATAAATGCTTTGCAGAGATTTGAGACACTGTCAATAATATTGGGGGCAGAATTCGGCTCATTGATATCGCTTGGCATAGGTCCCATAGTAACAGCCTCTATAGTATTGCAGCTGCTTAATGGCTCAGGCATATGGAAATTTGATTTAACAAATCCAGAAGGCAAAAAAAGTTTTCAAGGTACGCAGAAATTTTTGTCATTGTTTTTTATTATTTTTGAAAGTGCAATATACATTTTTTTAGGCGGCTTAGCGCCAACTGAGCAGTTCAGGGGAACAGGCTTATATTTCCAGCTTCAGCTTATTTTGATATTCCAGCTGTTTTTAGGCGGCTTGCTTATCATGTTTTTGGATGAGGTTGTAAGCAAGTGGGGATTTGGCAGCGGAATAAGCCTGTTTATAGCTGCAGGAGTCAGCAAAAGCCTTTTCATACAGGCATTTAACTGGCTACCCGGGCCAAGCGGCCTGGCTGGAGTTACATATTCATCAGGGGCTGTGCCGGCATTCTTCCAGAGCCTTGTCAGTGGTGATGTAACAACAGCGCTGATAATGATATCGGCTTTGCTTTCAACTATCTTTGTGTTTGCTATTGCAGTGTATGCGCAGTCAATGAAGGTTGAGATTCCGTTGTCATTCGGCATGATAAGAGGGCATGGAATCAGATGGCCTCTGTCATTTATTTACACTTCAAACATTCCTGTTATTTTGGTAGCTGCATTGATTGCAAACTTTCAATTGTGGGGGAGATTACTGCAGAATATAGGATGGCCTTTGCTTGGCACTTTTAGTACCTCAAGCGGGCAGCCAATATCCGGATTTGTTTACTGGCTGCAGGGACCTGACATAATAAGGAGTGTAATCCAGCAGCATACGGTGCTTATTGGAATTTCGCCTTATCTGCAGGCTCTTGTTTACATGCTGTTTTTTATTGTAGGCAGTGTGATGTTCAGCTTTTTCTGGGTGCAGACTGCAGGCATGGATGCAAAATCCCAGGCCAAGCAGATGATTTCAAGCGGGCTTCAGATTCCCGGCTTCAGGAAAGATGAGAGAGTTCTTGAAAGATTGCTAAACAGGTACATATGGCCTTTGACAATTATGGGAGGAATAACTGTAGGTTTTCTTGCGGCATTGGCTGATTTGACAGGAGCTTTGAGCAGCGGAACAGGAATTCTGCTTACTGTAATGATTGTCTACAGATTGTATGAGGACATATCAAAGCAGCACATGATGGACATGAACCCGATGATGAGAAAGTTCATGGGCGGATAAATGGCATATTACGATTTCCTGAACATTATATTCGCGCCTTTGCTTAAGCTACCTGTTTTATGGGTAGTAATTATCCTGTCATTTATCGTTTCTGTAATAATAATAGTCATAACAAAATACACAACTGACCAGACTTTGATGAAGAAGCTGAAAGATGACATAAAAGACTATCAAAAGCAGATAAAGGAACTGAAAGGTAACCCTGCAAAGGCTATGGAAGTGCAGAAAAAGGCAATGGAACTTAACATGAAGTACATGATGCATTCCTTAAAGCCGACAATTATCACATTTATCCCCATAATATTGATATTCGGCTGGATGAGCTCGACATTTGCCTATGAAAGCATCAAGCCAAATCAAGAGTTTTCTATCAGCGCATTTTTTGACAAGAATGCAGATGGAAACGCGGAAATCATAATTACTGAAGGAATAGAAATAACTAATGAGAAAAATAAAAAAATTGAAAATGGCAAGGCAACGTGGACATTAAAAGGAGAAGAAGGCGAGCATATTCTGGAATTTGCCTATAACAATGAGAAACAGCAAAAAAGCATATTAATAACAAATGCTGAAAAATATATAGAGCCAATCAAAAAAACAAGCGGCGCAATAAAATCAATTCAGATTGACTACAATTCAAGGAAGATACTGAACTTATTCGGCTGGAAGCTTGGATGGCTTGGAACTTACATCATTTTCTCAATAATATTCACAATGACTTTAAGAAAATTTATGAAAGTATATTAAGAGCAAGCCCCAATCTTGTCAGCCTTGATGGCATTCTTCGGGCAGATTTCTGTTGACTGACCTGATCTGACTTTTGGTATGAATTGCACTTGCTTTATGTTTCCAAATGCCGAGAAATCATATATGACTTCCTTGTCCTTTTTGTCGTATAAAGAACCTTTTCCTATCAAGATATTGTCCAGGTCAAAAAGCATCGTGCCTTTTTCACCCACAATCCACACAGCCAATCCATTTATGTCAATCGTGCCTGTGTTGTCTATTATAAAATTGACGTAGCCTCTCGGTCCAAAGCCTCCAAAGCACACTTCGCTCATATCTATATTCCTCAACTTGATTTCAACATTCCTGCACATATCTGCAGATTTGCCTATGTTAAGGTTCAAGCCCCAGTTCATGACAACAGAGCCAAGCGCCACTGCAAATGCTATCAAAAGAACTGTAGCTATCAATGGCGATACCCCTTTTTTTGAGCTGAAAATGCCTTGCATTCTGCTATTCATTAGTTTGAGGCATTAATATTTAAACATTATGCTAACCTTTTTAAATAAATATATATTCCAAGCAGGTATGCCAGCACCAAGATTAAGGTCAAGAAGCTTAAGGAAAGTATTCAGGAAAGTTCCTGGCGGAAGAGTCAGTCTGCACCATAAGAAAAAAAGGCCAAAAACTGCAAAGTGCGGCAACTGCGGAGCTTCATTGAAAGGAGTGCCAAGAGCCTTTCCATTCAGGATGAGAAGCATGGCAAAGACAAAGAAAAGGCCGGAGAGGCCTTATGGAGGGGTATTGTGCAGCAGGTGCATGCGGCAGGCAATAATAGACAAAACAAGGCAATAGATTCATTTTAAAATTATCATAATAAAAATTAAAACAACAATGAAATCACTTGAGCGGATGGCGACACCGTTTAATCTGAAGTGATCGGAGGAACAAAATGATTGAAATAGGAAGATTGTGCGTTAAGATTGCGGGCAGGGACGCCGGCAAAAAATGTATAATAATAGATATTCTTGATGACAAATATGTCTTGATTGATGGCGAAACAAGAAGAAGAAAGGTAAATATTCTTCATGTAGAGCCTTTAAACCAAAAAATTGAGATTAAAAAGAACGCTTCTCACGATGAAGTTTCAAAAGCTTTGGATGAGTTGGGAATAAAAGCGTTGCATACAAAGCCAAAGCAAAAAACTGCAAAACCATTGAAGAAAAGAAAAACACCAGAGCAGCTTCGAGTTCGAAAGGAAGAAAAAAGAAAATTAAGGAACATATTCAAGCCAAAGAAAAAGGAAGAAAAAATAGAACCAAAAGAAGCGACTTTGGAGCAAAAAGCCGGATTGGATGAAGACAAAAAAGAAGAAAAAACAGAAAAGAAAGCAGCAAAGCCGAAAGAGAAAAAAATAACTCCTAAGAAAAAGGAGTGACCTTTTATTTTATTATTCTAATTCTTTTAAAAAACTTTTTTCTCATTTTTTCTTGGATTCCTTCCCAAAATGCAACAATGGCATCACGACATCTCTGGCAAATAATTAATGAGGTACATCTATGTCTTGTTTGGATAATCCTTTCTTCATAAAGTCTTGTTCAAATGAGTTTAGGTTATCTAGAAAAATATCTGGTTCTAAATCTCCATCCATAAATATATTGACAAATGGATAAGTAAGCATGATTCTTTTCTTTGGTTCAGATAAATTATCCAACAGTCTAGGGAAAAGTACCTTAATCATTTCCTCTCCACCATTTCAAACAACTCGCTCAGATTCAATTCCAAAGCGACAACAGGCATTTCCAGTCCCCAGTTTGTTAAAACAACTGGATTTATCTCCCCCAAATAAGCTACTTTTTTTCCTTTTACAATTGCCCTTCCAACCCTTCCTTCAATGAATGAATTATGCTCAGCTTCTTCAATGTCGCATTTTAATCCAAAGCATTTCAAAATGTAATCAAGAATTTGCTTCATCTCTGTATAATTTGAATTATCATGGGAAGATGCAACTGCAATCCTGCTCCATTCTTTGACATCATCGCCTTTTCTTGTATTTACAAGACCTTCTTCAAATACTTTCTGCGGAAATGAGACATGCTTGTTCCTTGACAGAACTTCCATAAGATTTGGTAATAGCCAGCTCCTGACAACAGAGTATGTTTCAGACATGTAGTCATCAATCTCAATTGTGCCGAAGTCATCAACGTTCATATTTTTGTACAGCAAATCCTTGTTTGTCAGGATAGGGCTCATTACTTCCTGATACCCGAGGCCGACAGCAATTTCCCTTATTTTGTCAATAAACTCGTTTATTCTTAATATGGAGCCTGCGGTAAATGTCTGCAACTGGGACTCTTTTATTTTGTCAAATCCGTACATTATGCCGATGTCCTCGATTACATCATAAGGGTGAAGAATGTCTTTCCTGTAAGGGGGAACCTTTACCTTTTGATTCTCAAATTCAAACTGTGCCTTTTCAAGCAGATGCTTAATTTCACTTTCTTTCAGTTCCAACCCAAACAAGTACTTTATCTGCTCATTTTTTATTGCAACATCCTTAATCTCTAAATCAGGAGATGTTTTTTTCCTGTCAGGATACCTAACTTCAACAGAATGCAGCTCAAAGCCCCTTTCGTGCAGGGCATATGCAAATATAACTGCTGCCAAGTTCACCGCTTCATCATCCGTGCCTGTGGCCTCAAAAAGCATGTTTTCATCGCCAATCTCAATCTTTCCTGTGAAATTTGAGTTAATAATTGGAACCAAACTCATGACTTCATTTTTGTCATCTGTAAGCAAAGGGTATTTCTCAAAGCCTTCAAGAATCCATGAGTACTCTTTTCCTTTGGGATGCTCTGCAAGTATATCCTTTAAATTCATCTTGGATTTGAATTCAAGAGGAACAAACTCTACTGACAATGGATCGGCTGCCTTATAGTGCACCGGAAACTTCAGCCTGCTGTAAGAATACAGCCCAATTGAGACTTTCTGCCTTCTTCTTCCATATGTTTCGCAGAATTTTTCCTGCAATTGCACAAGCTGCTTTATCAGATAATCATCAACTTTTTTTCCTTTTGCGGCAAAGCAGGAAATAAATGGGCGATACTTGACAACAGACTTGTCAACAACAACCTGGTAATCGCCCTTGCTGATTTTTATTTTGGGAATTCCTTTCTGCATCCCAAGAATTCCCTTGATTAATCTGGCAAAACCCTCAACACTCCACAAATAAGGCAGGTTAGTGTCGCCAAAATCTATCTTGACCTCATCACTTTCCTCATCATAGCCTTCAAAATCGCCCTTGCCGTAATGAGAAAGCTCATGGATTTCTTCAATTGTTATTTTCTTGCCTATCAAGTGCTGCAAATCCTTCAGTGAAAAAGTTATGGTTGGCATTTTATTTTTTTAAATCTTTTCTGAAATTTTCAATTTCATTGATTTCAATTTCCGGAAATAAACCATTGTAATTGCACTTCCTGCATTTCTCCGGAGTTGGCATAAGCATTTCAACAAAATTTGTCTTAATAGGCAAATCTATGCTTCCGCATTTCGGGCAGATTTTTGTGTATTGCTTTTTCATTAAACCACCTTAGCGTTTCTTAAAAATTCCAAATCATGAGAAAATAACTGCCTGATATCCTTGATTCCAAGCTTGAACATTGCCAACCTGTCGATTCCTATGCCCCATGCCAAAACAGGAACTTCCCTTCCAAGCAATGGCTTAACCATTTCTGGCCTGAAAATTCCAGAGCCTCCCAGCTCTATCCAATCAAGCTGTGGGTGTTTCGCATATAATGAAGCGCTGGGTTCTGTATAGGGATAATATCCCGGGACTATTTTTATTTGAGAAGTTTCTGTAAACTCCTCAGCGAACATTCTAAGCAAGCCTTTCAAGTGCCTAAAATTTAAACCTTCTTCAACAACTATGCCTTCTGTTTGGAAAAAATCGGACAAATGTGTTGCATCAGTTACGTCATATCTAAAGCACCTTGCTATTGCAAAATATTTGCCCGGTATTTGTAAGTCTTTGGATGCAAGCATTCTTGCAGAGCATGCAGTTCCCTGAGTTCTCAGCATGTGCCTGTGAGTTCTTTTTACATCAAACTCATATCGCCAGCCTTTCGAGCCAGTATTAAACCCATTTTCATGCGCTGCCTTTACATTTTTCACAACATTTTCTGGCAAATCCTTAGCATATTTTGGCTCTTTAATATAATATCCTTGATGTATGTCCCTTGCAGCATGGAACTGCGGCATGAACAAAGAGTCCATGTCCCAGAAATCAGTTTCAACCAAGGGTCCTGTCATCTCCTTGAAGCCAAGCGCAATAAATTTCTGCCTCACCTCATCAAGAAATCTCCTGTAATGCTGCTTTCTGCCTGCAAAAATTGAAGGGACATTAATCTTTACATCAAATCTTCTGAATTTTTTGCCTTTCCATGCATTTGTTTTTATTAAAGATGGGGTAATTTTTTCTATCAGATTATCATCAATATTCTCTTTCAGCAGCTTTTTCCCGATATCTGTTAATTCTGCGCTGATTATCTTTGACAGTTCAACTTTGACAATTTTTTTTCTTTTTCTTAAGCTGTCAAGAGCAAGCTTTTCTTCTTCATTTAACGAGCTTAACTCCCTTGGAAAATTCTCCTTTAAAAACTGCTCTTCCGGAAAGCCATGCTTAAGAAGGTGCTTTCCGTGCTCTGTGATGGAAACAACAATTTCCTTGCCTTTCTCTATCTCAATCGCATTTTTTGATTTTAAAGTTCCTAATGATATTGCTATCTCTTCGCTGCTCAAATTTGTTTTTTTAGAAATTCCTGAAATATTTTCTGATTTCTCTACAGCCTCCAAAAACCTCTTTTCAGGCAATCCATATTTTAAGTAATTATGCCCGTTTTCATCAAGCGAAACAAGCTCTTTTTGCTTTTCCTCTATTTTTACAACATTCTTGTTCTGCAACCACTGCAGCGCCCTCATGACCTCAACATCTTTTAATCCAGTGACTTTCATGATGTCGTGAAAAGAGCTGAAATTATCAAGAACTTTGAAAACTTTCCTCTCAGAAGGGTTCAAGCTTTCCGCTAGTTTCTTTATTTCCATCTTAACATTTTTTTAGGCAAATGCTCCAGATAATTCCTAATAATGCCCCAACAGCATTTCACTGCATTTCCATCAGCAAATAATGAGTTATCAAATCGCAGGCCTCTTCAGGATTTAATCTTGAGGTGTCTATTGCATAGTCTGCAGCCCTTTTGCACCTTGCCTCATGCTCGTAAAGAGTGTCTTTTATTTTGTCAAAAAAAGCCATTGGCCCGGAAGGCATCCTGCTTTTTTTCAGCCTATTCTTTATCGTGCTTATATCTGCTGTAAGCATTACTATCAACGAATTTTTTTTTAGGTTGATGATATTCTCATTTCTCATCACAATGCTGCTGCCCGTGTCAAAAACACACTCGTCAAAATCGCTTACGTACTCTATAACATCTGACTCAATCTCCCTTAACTTGTCCAGGCCGTGCTTTTTTGCAAAGCTTGACGGATTCATCTTCATCTTTTTGGATATCTCGTCGTCTGTAGAAATCAGCTTCTTGCCAAGCCTTTCAGCCAGCAGCCTTGCAATGGAAGTTTTGCCTGTTCCCCTGAAACCAATCAGAGTTATATTCATTTTCACCCACCTCATTTAGCTTTTGATGAAATCATGGCTAAGCAACACATCATGATTTATATTCTTTGCCATTATTTGTAGTTTTATCATGTTTAGACAGCGGGATTAGCTTTTGAAAACGTATAGCTAATCAATACCTAAAAATAAAAAAGAAGTACTTGAAGCTTGAAAATAATCTGTAGAAGGCAAACCCGACATTAGCCATTAGATTTTCAGTTTTTTTTATCATTTTTGAAGCAATTTGGTAAGTTGAAGTTGTATTTAAATGTTGCGAGAAGGAATTATTTTGGTAACAAAAACAATCTGAATGTTGTGCCTTCATTCAGTCTAGATTCTAGCTCATATCTGCCATGATAATATCCTAGAGTTCTTAAAAATCCATTCATTCCTATTCCTACTCCTCCACATAGCCGCAATTGGTCTTTACCTTTTTTAGTTGTGAATCCATCTTCATGAAATCTTCGCTTTGTTTCTTCATCCATTCCTATACCATTATCAAAAATTTCAAGAACATCATAATCATCTTTTATATAAGTTTTTAATCGTAACACACCTCTAGTTTTATGATATTTACCAAATTTCTCTGTAATTGCATCAAGAGCATTTGCATAGAGATTTTTTACAATATGTGGTAATTCATGCTCATGATTAACTATTGTAAACATAGGTTTATAATGTTGGTTCATTCTTTCGTCCAATTCTAGTTCTGGTTTTACGTACTTTTCGATATTAAAGAAATTTACTGCTCCTTTCACAATTTCATTTAATGTTACCATTTAACTCAAATGTATCTCAACAATATCCCTGTCTTCCAGCCTGTGCTCAAGGTTTTTTATAATCATTGAATCAAACTTCACGCTTTTTCCCCAGACCCTTGCAAACCTGAATTTTGAAATGAAATCCTTGTGAAGCTTTTCGCAAACGTTTCTCAGATTGTTTCCTTTTCTCATTATCAGGGGAACATCAACATCAGCTTTTTTGCCAACTTCCTTGCAAAAAATCCTTATAAAATCAAGCTTCTTGAAAATCAGCCCTTTAAGCTCTTCTGTGCTTATTCTCTTTTCAGCTGATATGCAGATGTCAGGCTTTGTGATTGACTTGATTCTTTCCAGTTCCTTTGCACTAACCATGTCTATCATGTTCAGCACAGTTATAGACGGGATATATTTTTTGTTGCCTTCTATCACATCAATCAGCTGGTCATCAGTTATGTCCTCCCTTACCACAATGCTGGAATTGTCCAGCCTGAATTCCTTTAAAATCCCCATAATTGTTTCTTTATTTATTTTTGTCAGTTTTACTGTTGTACCAATATCAATGCCCCCTCTTGCTTTTTTTGAAATCTTGACTTGGGGCGGCTTTTGGTTTATTCTTAATCCGGTTTCAAATATTTCCCTTTTGACAACTTCAAGATGCTCCGGGTGAAAGACATCAAGCAGGATAATGACCAAGTCAGCGCTTTGCGCGCACGCTAGAACTTCTTTGCCTCTTCCCCTTCCTGTTGCAGCACCTTCAACAATTCCTGGAACATCCAATACCTGTATCTTTGAATGGTTGTATTCCATTAATCCAGGGATACATGTCAAGGTTGTGAATGCATATGCCCCAACTGGAGAGTTTGCATTTGTTATTGCGTTGAGCAATGTTGATTTTCCAACGCTTGGAAACCCTACAATTATTGCAGTCGCATCTCCGCTTCTTTTAACTGAAAAACCTTCTCCCTTTCCCTTTGAAGCAGCTTTTCTTTGGTATTCTTCCTTTATTTTGGCTAGTTTTGCCTTTACTAACCCAATATGGCCTTGGGTTTTTTTATTGTACTTTGTAGTTGAAAGCTCTTCCTCCAATTCCTTAACTTTCCTGTCATGAGCAGATTCATGACTTTTTGCGTCTTTAATGTTGTATTGTTGAGGCATAATTTGAAGATTAGAAATATGGTATAAAAAGGTTTGTTTGGGGATTATTTTTCGTCAGAATGATGTATTAATTCGTATTGAACAATACCTAATGCCATAACAACATCACAATCTGATAAATCTCCACGCTCTTTGAATATTGTAATCCAAATTTCTTTCCTTAAGGTATCAATTTTTTTATCCATAACAATATTATAAATATCTTCTTTTATTCCGCCCTTTACTGTAGATTTCATAATTCCACCTCAATAATAAATTTTATTTAATTAACTTCTTCTTCAACACTTTTTCCTTCTATACACTCACCAAAACAGCTCTTACAACAATCATTACTGCTCCTGCAACCACCCTCCACATCTGCGACATGTCAGGAACTTCTTTGAGCAAAACAATCCCAAGAATAACTGCAATTATTGTATTCGCATTATACAAAGGGGCTAGCTTTGCAACTTCACCTTTTTGAGATATTGCAATTGCTATGGCTAAAAAGCCTATCGCCCAGATTATTCCTGCAGCAATTGCAAGTATAGTTGATTTCCACTCAAACTGCAATGAAGGCTTTGCAAAAAAATAAACAAGAAAAGCAATCAGAATCCCGATTCCAAAAACAAGGCTGCCAAATGCAGGAGAAAAATTTCCCTTTTGGGAGGCAATTTTGTAAAGTATTGTGTTAATTCCAAAGCAAATTGCAGCAACAATCCCGTAAAAAACCCAGCTTTGCATTTTATTTAAGCAATCAAAAACGGTTCACTTTTATCACCATATACATATAAAAGTCGCTCTCGTTTTGTTGAATTTTATAAATGTTCATTGTATTGTTTATCTCTTCTTATTGATAAATTTCATTGCTTCTTCTGCAATTGAATCAGCATCCAGTCCATACTTCCTGTACAGCTCATCAGGCTTGCCGGATTCTGCATACTTGTCATTTAATCCAATTCTTTTCATGATGCAGGGATAGTTCTCGCTTAAAGTTTCAGCAACCGCCCCTCCCAATCCTCCAATTACATTGTGGTCTTCTGCTGTAATGACGCAGTTTGTTTTCTTTGCCAAGTCAATAGCTAAATTAACATCAAGAGGCTTGATTGTATGGATGTTAACAACAAAAACGTCAATTCTTTCACTTTTCAGAATTTCAGCTGCTTTCAAAGCTTCATGCACCAGAGTACCTGTTGCAAAAATAACAGCATCCTTGCCTTGCTTTAAAATTTCGCCTTTGCCTATTTCAAACCTATAATCAGAATCATGAATTATGGGCACAGGATTTCTGTGCATTCTCATGTAGCTTGGGCCTTTATAGTCAGCCAATGCAAAAACCATCTTCTCAGCCTCAACTGAGTCGCAAGGCTGCAGAACAACCATGTTCGGCAAAGCGCGATAAGCAGCAATGTCCTCGATTGCCTGCGCTGATTTGCCATCTTCGCCCGTGAAAATACCGGCATGCGAGCCAGTTATTTTAACATTCAATTTATTTCTGGACACAACATTCCTTACAAATTCATAAGCCCTTTCGCTGAAGACAGCAAACGTGCTTGCATATGGAATCTTTCCGGAAAAAGCAAGACCTGCTGCAGCGCCTACCATGTCCTGCTCTGCAATTCCCATTGAAAAAAACCTTTCTGGAAACTGCTTTGCAAAATACTCGCTTCTTGTGCTGTCGCTCAAGTCAGCGTCAAGGGCAACAACATTTGGATTTATCTTTCCCAATTCCAGCAGAGCCTTGCCATACCCGTCTCTTGTTGCTAATTTTTGTTCTGACATTTTTATTTAATCTTTTATTTTTCGTGCCATCGAAGATGGTACATTTCGCCGATAAATTGCTTTGCAATTTTCGGTCGTGCTCGAAAATCTCTGATTTTCGACATTTGATGAAAATTTTTTCGCAAAAAAGTATCAAAAACCAAAGGTTTTTGGGACTTTGGAGAATTCCTTAAATTCTCCAATTTGCGACGTAGTCGCAATTTCCGAAAATGCAAAGCATTTTCGATAGTTTCCCGCCGTCAACTGGCGGAACGGTTGTTTTACTTAAACTTTTTAACATCAATCTTTTCTATCTCTTCAATTGCCTTTTTGTACTCTTCATCATTTGGTGCTTTGCCATGAAACTTATGATTAAGTTCCATGAATGAAACGCCTTTTCCCTTGATGGTGTTTGAAATAATAATTGTAGGTTTCTTATTCTTTATTTTAGAGGCTTTGTCAAGGGCTTTCAAAATCTGCTGCATGTCATGCCCGTTGATGTCTATGACATTCCACCCAAATGCCTTCCATTTCAGGCCAGCATTCCCAATGTCCATAATCTCTTTGGTTTTTCCTGTCTGCTGCACCTGGTTTTTGTCAAGAATAACAATTAAATTGTCCAGTTTGTGGAAAACAGCCGCCATCGCAGCTTCCCATACAGCGCCTTCCTGCATTTCGCCATCGCCAATCATAGCATAAACACTGCAATTTTTTTTATCCAATCTGCAAGCAAGCGCAATTCCAAGCGCAAACGAAACACCCTGGCCAAGCGCCCCGCCTGCAAAATCAATTCCTGGCGTGCTTAACTCAGGATGTCCCTGAAGCATACTGTTGATTTTTCTGTATCCTTCAAGTTCAGATTTTGGAAAGTAGCCTTTGTCAGCCAGAACAGAGTATATTGCAGGGCTGCAATGGCCTTTGCTGAGCACAAACCTGTCCCTGTCCTGCCACAAAGGATTTTTGGAATCAACCCTTAATTTGTGGTAATACAATCCAACAAGAACATCAATCGCGCTTAATGACCCTCCAGGATGGCCGGATTGGGCATTGTAAATCATAGTTATGATGTCCTTTCTTAATTCTTTTGCTTTTTGATTTAAACCTGAAACAAGGTATTTTTTTGCCATCTTATTTATGTATATAGAATTAGCCTTATTTTTTATACTTTTGCATTAAAAATTAAAATAAAAAAGAAGAATTATCTTTTTACAACTTCAGATGCGGGCTTCATGTTTTTCCACGCAAGCTCGAACAGGTTTTCAAGGGCGCTTGCAAAGAACGGAGTGTTGACCCAAATGCCAACATCATATGTTGGATGGACTTCATTGTCATCCAAAACCATAAATATCATCTCCTTGCCGTCAACAATGCAGAATCTTGCTCTATTGTCTGTGTTCCTGACTTCTGCAATCCCTTGCAGCTCTTTCAAGGCAGGCAACGACTCTTTTGTAAGAGGAGCAGCTATTCTTATCTTAACTCCCCTTTTCTTTAATTTTTCAAAAGTTGGTTTTAAGCCCTCAACCTTTCTTAAAAATCCTTGGGAAGTTGTCATCAATGTGACGCTTTCCTCTGCATTCCTTATTGTCAATTCCAAATGGTTGTACAAATTATGCCTTCCCCTTAAGGAACCACTTAAATCAGCTGGCTCAATAAGTTCAACGCCTTGAGTATGCAGAGTGCTTAATTCATCAATAACCTCTGTATTTTTCAAGTCACTTAATTTTTTCACCTCTTCCTTTGCATAATCCTGCACGTTTTTCTTTACTCTCTCAACAACCTCTTTTGGAGGCACAGCAATATATTTTATAGGCTTGCCTAGCTTCATCACAACAAACCCTTTTTTCGTAGCTTCTGCTTCTTGGCACGTTTGCTATATCAGAAAGCTCTCCTGCTGTAGAAACCCCCCTGCTAAGCAAAGCAGTCCATATCTTTACTTCGTAAAGGTTCAGTGAAAAGAACCCCCTCAGTTTGCCCAAAAATTCATCTTTAACTATCATTTAAACACACCCCCCTTTTATTATTGGGTAGGGGATAAAAACCACTACTATTAAAATGTTATTATTTTTTATCAGTTAGTAGTAATTCCATTACAAAATGGTAATTAGTTATATTAACTGATGAGTTATTACACTATATAGATAACTAATATTTAAATGTATCGCTTCTTCACTCTATTCTTTGCAAGATTATCAACAACGCTCGGGTCTGCCAAGGTCATTATATTGCCATAATCTGCTGAGCCTTCTGCTATAGCTTTCAGAATTCGCCTCATTATCTTGCCGCTTCTTGTTTTTGGAAGGTCATCTGCAAATTGTATTTTATCGGGCTTTGCAATCGGGCCAATATGCTGCGAAACATGATTTTTTAATTTTTCTTTCAATTCCTCGCTTTTTTTTATTCCTTTCTTTAAAACAACAAAGGCATAAATTGCCTGGCCTTTTATTTCATGTGGAAACGGCACAACAGCTGCTTCTGCAACTGACTCATGGCTGACTAAAGAGCTTTCAACCTCTGCGCTCCCAATTCTATGGCCTGCAACTTTTATTACATCATCAATCCTGCCCATGATCCAGAAATAGCCATCTTCATCGATCTTTGCGCTGTCTCCTGTCAAATACACTCCAAATTTTTCAAAATATGTGTGCTTGTACCTTTCAGGATCATTCCATACAGTTCTCAGCATGCCAGGCCATGGATTTTTAATGACTAAATAACCCCCTTCATTGACATTTGCTTTGCTTCCATCCTCCCTCAAGACATCTGCAATTATTCCAAAAAACGGCTTTGTTGCGGATCCTGGCTTTAGTGGAGTTGCGCCTGGCAATGGTGATATCATAATCCCGCCTGTTTCGGTTTGCCACCAGGTGTCAACTACCGGGCATTTATTTTTTCCAATTATGTTGTGATACCACATCCAGGCTTCCGGGTTTATCGGCTCGCCGACTGTGCCAAGCAATCTCAAGCTGCTTAAGTTGCATTTGCTTGGCCATTCATCACCTTCTTTCGCAAGCGCCCTTATCGCTGTGGGAGCTGTGTAAAAAATAGTCACTTTAAATTTTTCAACTATGCGCCAGAACCTGTCTGGATTTGGATATGTAGGAGAGCCCTCATACATGACAATAGTTGCTGCATTTGACAGTGCGCCATAAACAATGTAGGAATGGCCTGTAATCCATCCAATGTCTGCTGTGCAGAAATAAATATCATTGTCTTTTATGTCAAAAATCCATTTGAAAGTCTGATAAGCAAAAAGCAGATAGCCGGCTTGTGTATGCAGAATTCCCTTTGGCTTGCCTGTTGTGCCGCTTGTATATAGAATAAATAATGACTCCTCAGAGTGCATGCTTTCAGGCTCGCAAAAATCATCAATATCTTTTTCATTAATTAATTCATGCCACCAAAAATCCCTTCCATCAGCAATATTAACATTATTATCTGCTCTTTTTACAACAACAACATTTTTTATTGTAGGACAATCCTTCAGGGCAATATCAGCATTGTCCTTTAACGGATATATCTTTCCGTTTCTGAAGCTCCCGTTTGCTGTTATCAGCAACTCTGCATTTGAGTCCTGTATTCTGTCTTTCAATGCATCAGAACTAAACCCTGCAAAAACAACAGAGTGTATTGCGCCAATCCTTGCGCATGCAAGCATTGCAATCGGCAATTCCGGTATCATAGGCAAATAGATTTCAACAACATGTCCTTTTTTAACGCCTTTTTTCTTTAATACATTTGCCAACCTGCATACTTCTTTCAATAACTGCCCATAAGTATAGGTTTTGTGCTCTCCTGATTCAGACTCCCATATATAGGCAATCTTGTCTTTTTTTCCTGACTTGATGTTCTTATCAAGGCAGTTATGGCAGGCATTAAGGTAGCCTCCTTCAAACCACTTGAAAAAACCTTGGTCATTCCTGAAAACAATGTCCCATTTCCTGAACCAGTCAAGCTGCGAAGCCTTTTCTGCCCAGAAAGCCTCAGGCTTCTCAATAGATTTTTTGTAAATCCTTGAATATTCCTGTATTTTTTTTATATGGGATTTCCTGCTGAACTCATGGCTCGGATAGAAAATCCTGTTTTCTTTCAGAATTGAGTCAATGTAAGACATAATACACCTCTTTTTAATATAGTCTATTAAAACTATTTTTAAACCTTTCTTAATATAGTAAAGGCAACAAATAATTGAGCATAATTATTGCTCAATTATTATTATCCGTGAGTATAATTCAGCTTAAACCTCAAGATTGCGGCAATTCCTCCCAATCCATCAAGCTTTTTTCCGGCTTCGTGCTCGGAGCTTATTACCTCAACCTCTCCCTTTGCCTTGTCAGCAGTTTTCATAATATGCTCTACATTATTATAAAAATTTTCATTTCTGGATTTTATTATAAATGAATCTGTTATCAAAAGCTCCTTTACAGCGCCGATTTCAGCAGCCTTTTGCGTTTCTTCCAGTCCATAAACAGCAAGGTTGTTTTTTGCAATTTCTGTGAACAATTCTTCAACTTTATTTATCTCTTTAGCTGTCCTTTCCTGTTTTAAAGCTTCCCTCACCTCAGGCCTTTTTATAACTTCGTCAATGCCGTTTTTTGTTGCTGAGGAGCATGTTGCGAGAATTATCTTTTGTTTTAATTCATTGTCTTTCAATTCCTTCATCAAGTCCTCTTTCCAGAATGACGGAGATGCCAAGATAACCTGTTTTATTTTGTATCTTTCGACATACTCTTTTAACTTGTTTATGATTATCAAATAAAAATTCTCTTTCTTTATATTCTCCTCCCTTTTCTTTTGAACCTCGCCTTGCATATGCGTCAAAATCTCATATCCATATTTCTTAAACAATGCAAAATACGCTTCTTCCCTGTCATGCACGCATATCAGCAATGAGCTTTTCTTCTCTGAGCAAGCATCTTTCAGCTTGTCAAGCTGGTACTTGAGCCAGTCCTGCTTTATTATTGTGATTGCAGTGTTGTCATCCACATTGAATGTATGATGCTCTCCAAGCGGAACCTCCTCAGGAGCTTCCTTTATAATGCCGAGAACGCGCAGCACATTGGAGTATTTGCTGAACTCAACCTTTTCTACTTCAATCCTTATAAAGACAGGCTTTTTTGAAGCTTCTTTTGATTTTTCATCGCTTGAAGCTGCTTTTATCTTCCTCAAGGTCTTTCCCTGTACAATGTCCTTTGGCTCTATAATAGCGCTCAAATACCACAAATCATCAAGGTTTTGCGTCATTACCTTTACTTCCCCTTTCTTTAAGTTGGAATGCAGCAGTTTCATATACAACACTAAAATAAAAACATTTAAATATGTTTATGTTAAGTTATTCACATTATTGTAGTAAAATCAATTTAAAAAAGGTGCTATGATGCATAAGAAGTCACAAGGAGGCATGAATGCAGCGGTTTTAGTCGCTATCATCGCCGGCTTGATCATTCTTTATATTGTATTTTTGCCAAGCTCTGAAAGAAAGAAGCTTATTGAAGAAAGGGCAACAGAGACAACTTCAGGAGGAGACACATCTAATGTGCTGTTAAAGGCATTTCCGGGAATGCTCAGCACATCCAGCAACTTAGAAGACGAGAAAGAAATCCCGAACATATTCTTGGTGGAGACAACCAATGCAAAGGAGATGGAAAAGATAAACCCTTTCATTGTAAGAAGCGGATGGTTTGACAAAAAAGCAAAGAAGATTGATTTCTGGCTTGAAGACCCCGACAACACAGACAATGTAGTTGTTTCCTTCACAGCAAAGAAAAGAGAAGGCATTTTGACCATAAAGCTGAATAATGTGATTGTTTTTGAGAATGAATTAACAAGCGAAATTATAGAGCCTGTAAAGCTTGACAAGAAACTGCTTCAAAAGACAAATTTGCTTGAGTTCAGCGTTTCTTCTGTCGGTTTAAAGTTCTGGACAACAAATGAGTACAGCCTTGAGAACGTTAGGATAATCGGCGACATCACAGACACAAGCAAACAGGAAAGCACAAACCTCTTTACATTAAGCGATTCAGAATTTTCCAGCATGGACAAAGCCACACTCAAGTTCATACCATACTGCGGCAATGTGAATGATCTTGGAACGCTTGATATTTATATAAACAACAAAAAGCTCTTTTCCTCAGTTCCTGTATGCGACAATGCCTACAGGCAGAGCGTGCCGAAAAGCGCATTGAACGAAGGCGAGAACAACATTGTTTTCAAGACATCCAAAGGCAGCTACTCTGTAGAGCAGATAAGAATTGCTCTTGAGTTCAAAGAGCCTGCTGTAAAGACATACTTCTTTGAGGTAAGCAGCGATGCGTTCCAAAGCATAAGAAATGGAAATGATGATGCGGTATTGACAATCAAGCTTGTAGATGACAACAAACAGAAAAGGGCAAAGCTTGATGTCAACGGGCACATTGAAACCATAGAAACAGACAAGGCAGCATTTTCAAAGAACATCAACAGCAGGATTTCAGAAGGCAACAATTACCTGAGGCTCGAGCCTCTGGAAGACATGGAAGTTGTTGAACTAAAGATAGAACTGGCTTAATTATAATGCTTATTTTATTTCATAATCCATTAAAAAAGAAGAGGTGGCTTGGGAAGAATTCTTTAGAGATTGTTATTTTGAAAATGGCTAAAATGGT
Source organism: Candidatus Woesearchaeota archaeon (assembly GCA_018303655.1). Lineage (GTDB taxonomy): Archaea > Nanobdellota > Nanobdellia > Woesearchaeales > GW2011-AR4. The sequence continues at coordinate 67,492 of JAGVXT010000023.1, read as the reverse complement.
GATTTTGATTGGCACGTCGTGAAACCCCAGGAGAAAGAGCTAGAAGGGAAGCGGCTGAGGCAGCAGAAGCTGAAAGGAGAAGACTTTCTTTAGAGCGTGAAAGACTTGCCTTATCAAGAGAACAAGCTGAAGCAGCAGCCAGAGAAAGAGCAGAATCTGCAAGAGAAAGACAAGAGGAAATAGAAAGACGAAGGATTGAAGAAGAAGATCGGCAAGAAGAAAGGCAAAGGCAAACTTTAGGCGGCAGAATTCAAGGAGCAAGAAACACAGTAAATGAAAAAAAAGATGCACTTATAAACCGCGCAACAGAAATCACCATTAACACAGCTAAAAGCAAGACTTTTTGGGCGTGGTTTTTACTGGGGTTGATTTTGTTTATATCAGCGTATTATAAGAATATTTATGGGTTTCGTACTTTTGTGCTTGGTGTTGGTATTACAATAGTAGGGTTACTAGCAATAATTATAATAGTGATTTTCATTGGATGGGGGCTTGTTACAGGATTTACTAAAAATGAAATTTCAAGATTTTTCATCGCAGGAGTCCTTGCTATTTGGCTGCTAGACATGGCACCGGCTTGGCTTATACCGGGTTGGCCACCATATAGGGGGTTTGAATTACCTCCACTAGGTCTTTTATCCTTAAGTTTGCTGCCAGTGCTAACTTCTAGTTTTACTTTTGCATTGTTTTATATTAACATGGTTTTTAAAATAATAGAAAAAGAATACAGAGCTTTTATACTCGCATTTGGCATAATTATTATATCAAATTATTTCATTCCAAAAATTTTTCCATCTTATTTAAACATAAGTTTTTCAATACCATTAGGTCAATATGGGATGATTTTGCTTTTTTTGTTTTTAGGATGGTTGGTATGGAAATTTGATAGAAACTATAAGGAGGGTGAAGTCGCGGGGCTTTTCTCTTCGCTTTATGCAATGTTTGTTTTTTCATTTTTTTGGCTCAATAATGGATGGCAGGGCAACATAAGGGCATGGCTTCATGCAATATATATCATTTTTTTTGGATTTGTTTATATAAAGCAAAAAGAAAGAACACAACCTTATTTAACATATCTCTACATGCCCAGTCTTCTGATAATTGATTTTTTTGGGTATGGGTTTTTATGGAATTCTGAGTATTTATTTTTGAAGTTTATTCCACCGCTTACATTATTTGTAATTCCCTATTGCTATGTTAAAGAATCGAATGAAATTGATGGCAAGAAAAAAGCAACTTATCCTGTGATGGCATTTATTTTATTGGTAACATTTTTTTTAATAATGACTGTAAATGTTGCAGGGCTTGAAACAAATACCATCCCCTACATAGCAAAACAAGGTACAACATTCACAGAGTTTTACAGTTCATTTACAGCCAACCTAAAAGGGTTCATTGAAGGCAGGCTTGACATCGCCACAGCAGGCCTGTACAGGGGCAACGTTGAAAAAAATAGATATGAAAGCCTTGGAGTCTATTTCGGCAATATAAGGGCTTCTGACCCAAGATTTTATACTGACGAGCCGATTACTGTGTGGGGCACTATAAGGAGCAAAACATACAAAGATGCAGTAATTGTGAGCTTCAACTGCAGCAGATGGAAAGACAGTAAAAGGATATATGCAGATAAGATAATACCAGAAATAAAATTCCCAATATTCACATTGGAGGAAGTTGACACCCAATGCACGTTCCTGCCAAAAGATGAAAACAAAATACCAGCAGGAGCTAATATAGTTACATTATCAGCAGAGTATAATTTTGGCACCGATTCTTATCTGAAAACATACTTTATGGACAGGGAAAGATTCAGGGCAAGTTCAAGAGAGGGAATTGATCCATTGACACAATTTGGGATAAAAGACAAGACTCCTGCAGCAGTTTTCACAAACGGGCCTGTTGAAATCGGCTTAGGCGTAGGTCCTCTTGTTACAGTAAGCGAAGGCTATGCCATAAAGCCGATCATAGGCATTACACTAACCAACAGAAAGGAAATTCAGGACAAAGATAAGAAAATTATCACAAGATGGGAAGGAAAAATAAAAAACATAACAGAATTAATTTTACTGACGCCATACGGAATTACACTTGGCACTTCCGATAAGCTTGAAAAATGTGAAGACCCAAAAACAGAATTGGAAAAATTGGAATGCCCCTGCAGCATGCCGTTTAAGAAGTATGAATTAACTGATTGTTTTGGCTCATGTACTAATAATGTTGTAGTTCCTTGTACAGTAGCTTGTAGCAATGTAGGTGGCTCTGATGAAAATAAGAACAATTGCATAAAGGAATGCCAAACTGTTTTTGATAAGTGCAATCAAGAATGCGCTTTTTTGTTCCAAACCAATGAAGGAGAAGGTTCTACTCAAGAAAAATACAATGCGTATGCGCTTGATGTCGGCAGCAAGCAGTTCAAGGATTTAAACAAGGACATAGACAAGTCCAGAAGCTTTGTGTGCAGGTTCGAGCCAAGTTCGGCAGTGCTTGGTGATTCACCAATAACAACAAGGTATTTCAGGGTTAGGGCGAGATATAACTATCTGCTCGAGAATTCTGTGACTGTTAATGTTGAGCAGCTTCCTGTGCAATTAGTGGAAACGGTCCCTGATTGGATTACAAAGTCTGCTATAGAATTCAAACCAGGAACAGACATTTACTTCCCAGGTTTGAGTATGGATTTAATCTCTGCATTGACTCTTACTGAAAGCAGATGGAGGCATTGCTGCGCAGAAAGCGGTAAAAATCATTGGAGTGATTGCAAAGCAAGTGAGGATACTTCTTGTGGACCTGATAAAATTTTAACGAGTTATGATGATACTAGCGTTGGTGTAATGCAGGTAAATAAGATTCATGAAGGTTTATCAACTATTTGCACTAAAGGACAAACTATTTATAATAAAGAGTGCAATATAAAAGTTGGCTTAAAATTATTAAACGAAAAATATCAGAAATCTAAAGGAGGCATAAGTTCTTCAAGTCTTGAGCCATTCTGCCCCAAATGGAAATATCAAGATAGGCATCAGAAATATTTAAGCTACAGGGACATAAAAGCCACATTAAGAGCATATAATGGATGGGGATGCAGACCAGAAGCGAAGTGTCAAAAGGCATGCGCAAATTCAAAAGATTACAATAAATGCTTTAATGGCTGTGTAGAAGGCACTATAAACTATGTTGAAAAAATTTTGGACACAGCCAATAAGATTAAGAATGGTGTAATTATTGATAAATCAGGTATTGGAGATTATCTATCTAAAGAAGATGTACAGTTTATACGCATTGAATCAGAAAGTGGGCAAACAGACACACAGAATATTCCAGATATATCACCCATAATTGTGCGTGCTTCTTACGATTATCAAACCCAAGTGGTTACAATTCGCTGGGATAAACCGTCTAGTCCAAAGGTAATTAGTTATGATGTTACAAGATTTTCTGCAGACGAACCAGAGGTTATTGTACAAGGCTGCCAGGATATCAAAGAAGATGGCTCAGGCAATTATTGTTTTGATTACGGCGGACTAAAATTAATAGTAGGAAAACCATATACTTATACTGTTTATGCATATAACAATGAAGGACAATATTCTGGAACAAAAGAATACATGACTAAATAATCATAATTTTCAAAAATGCACAAAAAAACAATTCTTATAACTTCGTTATTGATTATTTTTATAATAAGCTGCACAGGAACCTCCACTAAAAAGACACAGGACATAGATGTGAGAGTAGGCTTTGATGGACTAAAAATGGAGTTCCTCAAGAACACCCCGCCTCAAAGAATTTTCGAAGGCGACAAGTTTCCTGTTGTGGTAAAAGTAAGAAATTCCGGGGCTGCCGACATAAAAAGCAATGCAGCGTTTATATCCATTGGATTTGAAAAGGATTACACTAAAAATATAGAATTGCTGACGAGCGGAAATGTGCAACCGCTTTCAGGACTTAACAATATCGCTTCTTTTGGCATAGAGGGAAAAAGCATAATAAACCAAAAAGGGGGAGAGGAAGTTATAAGCTACAATCTTGTGGCAGGAAAAGTTGACCCCCAAAGCGAATTCCACAGCTCAGCTGCAATTGCAACATTATGCTATCCTTACAAAACTGTATTAGATGCAACATTCTGCATGGACACAGATCCAAACAATTTAAGGCCTGGAAAAAAAGTATGCAAACTGCAGGACTTGGCATTTGCAAACGGCCAGGGCGCTCCGGTTGCAATAAGCAAAATAGAAGTCCAGATGCTTCCAAGCCAGGATTCCGGAAAAATAACTCCCCAATTTTTGATTTATGTTGAGAATAAGGGAACAGGCATTGTTATAAAGAACGATGCTGTAAAAGAATTCTGCACACAGGGAAAAGTAAGCAGCGACAAGTTCAACACAATAACCGTAAAGGCATTTTTCCCAGGCACAGGTCTGGGAGAAGAGCTTGACTGCGAGCCAAAAGAAAAAGGCAACAAAGAAAAACAAGGCTATGTAAAACTTAAAGACAAAAAAGACATTATAAGGTGCGCTTTCAAGGAAGGAATCCAAAACAACCAGGACCCGTTTCTAAAGCCACTCAGGATAGACATGACTTATGGATATACACAATCAATCTCAGCCAGTTACTTAACACAAAAAACAGCAAGATAAAAAGTTTTATATACAAAAACACCAAGTTTTGAGCAAAGAGTGATAAAATTGAAAAAAAGGCTGGTTTTTATCTTGTTTATTGCTTTATTAATCCTGATTTCCGGGTGCAAAGGCAAAAAAAGCAACGAAAAATCCTTGGAGGAGATAAGAACAGGAACAGAAGGAATTACTATGAATTTTCTGGCTAATGCGCCGCCCACAACAATACACGTTGAAAAAGGGGCTGGTGAAAATGCCAATAGTTTTGAAGTTGTTTTGGAAATGAGAAATAAAGGAGCCTTCCCCCAGCCAAACGAAGGCACAGCACCAGATGGTAAAATTTATTTAAGTGGTTATGATCCAAACATTATAAACTTCAGAGACACCAATATCCAAGATACAAACAGAAAGGCGTTGGAAGGCAAAAGCACTATAAACCCAAATGGCGGCCTTGATATAGCAACATTCAAAGGTGTTATCCAAGTCGACAATTTAAATGTGGATAAGTACGAGCCGACTTTACTTGCAACAGCTTGTTATTTCTACCAGACAGTTGCCGGCCCGTCAGTATGCATAGATCCAAATCCCTATTCAACTACAAATGAAAAGAAAGTATGCCAAGTGCAGGATATTTCCCTGTCAAGCCAAGGCGCCCCTGTAGCTATAACAAAAATAGATGAAGAAGCCTTTGCAACAAAAACACAATTTAAGATAACGATTAAAAATGCAGGAAATGGCGAAGTTATAAAGTATGATATGCTTAACAAATGCGGGCCTTCAGGCGAAAAAATATTAAGAGAAGAAGTGGATAGGGTACATCTCCAGGAAGTCAGAATAGGAAACAAAGAGCTCACATGCGGGCCATTCACGGATACAGGCGGCAGTGCCGCGAGAGGCAGGGGCGGTGATGTAAGGCTGATTAATGGAGAAGGCTTTGTGATATGTGAATTGCCAAGCTCAGATTACGGAAGCAAAACAGCATATATAACGCCGATGACTATTAGTTTAGTATATATCTACAGAAACAGCATAGAAAAAAAAATTCAGATAAAGCAAGAAGTAAGCGGGTTGGGAGGAAGCAGTGGTGTGTCAACACCTTCAACTAGCTCACCTTCTTCTGAATGGTACGGGCCTCAATAGCCATCAAACCAAAAACTTTATATACCAACATCAAAATAAACAGCTCAATGAAAAGAGGCAATATGAACAAGAGATATTATGCTGTTGCATTGCTTATTTGCCTGATTCTTTTGGTTTCTGCATGCAAAAAAAGCGGAGCGTCTGCAGGAGGAGCTCCTAGAACTCCTTTCATAGGAGGAACATCAGGAATCACAATAAATTTTGAGAAAGACTCACCACCGCCAGAAGTGACTGATGATGAGTCATTTTCATTTAATGCGATTGTAAGGTTGAAAAATGATGGTGAAGCAAAGGTTGAAAAGAATGATATAAAGCTAAACCTTGTCGGATTTGACCCAAACGATTTTGGCAAAAATTTTGAAGACTTGAAAGACCAGCAGCCAGAAGACCTTTTGGATGCAAAAAAGAGGGATGCAGAGGGCAACATTGTGGATGGTACAACAACATTCGCGACATTCCCAAAAGGCGGAACAGGCGCCTTTTTTAATCCAAGAAAATTCAGCGGCAACACAGAATTCACTTTCAGGGCAGATGCCTGCTACCATTACAAGACAGAGGCAAATACAAAGGTTTGTGTATTAAAGGATATGATAAATGTAAGGGACGACAGCCTTTGCAAGCCTACATCAAGCAGGACAGTCTACAGCTCAGCAGCTCCTGTGCAAGTAAGCAATTTCAGGCAGACTGTGGTAGGTAAGGACAAGCTTTCTTTCAGCTTTGACATCAGCTTGAGCGGCAATGTGGACATATTCTGGGACAAGCAGGAAAGCAAGCCATCCAGCTTTGACACTGGATGCCCTCGCGACCCAAGGGCAAGAAGGGAGCGCGAAAGCAATGTTGGCGTTGAAATCCTTGAGATGCCAGTTGATCCGGTTTTTTCAAACCCCAAATGCGGTGGTCTAGATGCTGGTCATAAGGGAGTTGTCAAATTAGTAAGCGGCAAGAGAACAATAACCTGCACAGCCGACTTGGCAACAGACAGGCTTGACTTGGAGAAAACTGTTGGCATAAGGCTTTTATATAATGTCCTTGACAATAAAGAAACTAAGGTTCTTGTAAAGCATTTGGCAACAGAAGGCGGAGTTGCTTCTTAGCTGTTCCCGGCCAATGCAAACTGGCTTAGCAAAGCCTCTAACTGGACAAACTCATCAGATCCTTCTGTCATTCTGAACTCTATTTCACCGCACTTCTCTATGAGAATCATCTTGGCTTTGTTGTCAATGTTTAGCTCCAATATCTCCTTTTGAATCTGCTTTATTATGTCAATGCCCGCTAATCCATAGCTCAGCATCAAGTCCAGCAGCTTGTTTCTGGCTTCAATAAAATTATTGATTAATGCAAGCTCCAAAACTTGTTTTATCTCCTTTGGCTTGGCAACAGAAGCCATTGAATGAATCAAATCTTCTGTTATGTGGTCGGCTATTGCAGCCGAGCTTTGCAGTATGTTTTCAAGCCTTCTGCAGTCGCCTTCGCATATCTCATACAAGGCTTCTTTGGCTTTTTCATCAATTTTTAATTTTTCATCCTTTGAGATTTTTTCAATGATTTCTATGATATCTTTCTTATCCAGCTGCTTGAACCTGAAGACAACGCACCTGCTTTGTATAGGCTCGATTATTTTTGATGAATAGTTTGCAGAAAGAACAAACCTGCACGTTTGAGTGTAGTTTTCCATTGTCCTTCTCAATGCCTGCTGCGCCTCTCTTGTCAGGGCATCACATTCATCCAAATAAATTATCTTGAACGGCACATTTCCAATTGCCCTTGTCCTTGCAAAGTCTTTTACCTTGTTTCTTATTATGTCAATTCCCCTTTCATCACTAGCGTTTAATTCAAGAAAATTCTGCCTCCATAGGTCCTTGAATAGCTTTTTTGCTATCACCAAAGACAAACTTGTTTTTCCAACACCTGCAGGCCCTGCAAAAAGCAAGTGTGGCAGGTTTTGCTGCTCCACAAAAGCCTTGACTCTTTTGACTATCTCTTTCTGGCCTTTTATATCAGAGAAATCTGATGGCCTGTACTTCTCGGTCCACAGAGCGCTATTTTGTTCCATTTAATACCCTGAGAAACCAAATATTGTTTAAAAAGGTATTTAAATAAATCATTTTACCAATAGTATATGAAGGTCACAAAAGCACTTGTCGCTTTCTTGAGTATTTTTACTTTGATATTTTTTATTATAAATGTTGTTTTTAGGAATCCTATTCTTTCTCCTTTTCACATTTTTACTCTAATTGAAAAAACTTTTTATAACATAGGTTACATTAAATTTGTTGCACTGTATTTAAGCCTATACATTTTTCCACTGGTATTAGGGCTCATATTTGCTTCCGATATAGAATATAAAAAAATTCTAAGTTATATATGGATTACAGTTGGTATAAATATTTTTTTAAAGATTACTCTTCTTATTTTTGTTTTTAAGAACCTTAGTTTGTATATAAAAGCTCCAATATTTGTTCCAGAAGTTTTGGGTCTTATCATAGGGAGTACTATATTGTCTTTCTTATTAAGGGCGAGTGAAAAAATACAATACGCTGCACTTTCAATATCCCTAGTCATCTTCGGTCTCTTAAATACTCTTGTATTGAGTAGATATTAGTTATAAGAAATAAGTTATGGGAAGTAATCTAAATAATATCCTCTTCGGCAACAACCATAAAGTCACCTATTGCAATGACTGCGCTGAAAGGAATCAGTATGTGGCCTTCCTTGTCTTTTTCAAGTTCAAGCTTTTCAGTGTAGGAAGTCGGGTTGTGAAGCACCATGTGAATCAGCTCTCCGCTTCTTGTCTCAAAAATAATGTCGCCAACTTCTCCAAACCTCTTTCCGGTCTTGCTTACAACTGTCTTTCCAATCAGTTGCTTTGAGAACTTTTTATCATCTTCAGGCATTGTTTATCCCTCTACAGTTAATACTCAGAGATTGTAGGGCAAGTTATATTTAAATGTTTCGCCACATAGAATTAAACATACACAATTTAACCACTAACCTTGATTTTTAGTAAATTATTCACTTCTTCCTCATTATAGCAGGTTTGCTTTAAGCCGCATTTTTTGCATTTGTTTTCATTATTGCAGAAATCTGGCAGTTCTTTGCTTTCAAGCAACGCTATAACTTCATCAACTAACTGCCTTATCTCCTGCTTCATGAAAGGATTTATAGCAATGTGCCTTTTTTCCTTTGTGTCAAGGTAAACAACAAATCCCCCTTTTACCTGTTTGTTGAATTTCTCCTGCAAAAGCAATGAGTAAGCTGCTATCTGGATTCTGTGAGATGGCCAAATTCCATCACTTGGAGTTCTGCCTGTTTTGAGCTCAAAAGGCACATACTCATTATCATAAACATGAACCTTGTCTATAATTCCTTTTAATTTTAATTCGTCAGATTCAACCCTTAATTCCGATATTATCTTTGGAGTAAGTTTCTGCCATAATTCCTCTCCAAAGACGTTGTTTGATTTTATAAAATTAACAATGTTGTCTGACCTTACCGAAGACTCTTCCATGATGAACGGAAAGCTCTTTCTGTAGGCTTCAAGCATGTTGATATTGACCTCTTCCAGCCTTTTTTTATTGCTGGCTATTGCTTTCCTTAAAATCTGAAGATATCTCTGCTTGTAAAGAGCCTGTATATGCTCTGAATCATGTTTTTCTGTTATAGAAGTCACAATTTCCCCTTCCTTTTTGTTTATATTGTCATAGGTTTCATGCCTAATTGAGCCCATTACAATGCTCTCCTTAGGAGGCTCTTCCAGCAGCAAAACCTTTTCAAGAAACAGCTTTCTCGAGCAGTACAGATAAGATGATAATAAAGAAACTGAGATTTTCATACACAACAAGCTAAGAAATGGGTTTATAAAGTTTGTGCGAAGATGTCCAGTGGTATAAACCACAACCTTTTTATTCTAAAACTTCCATGAAGCGCTTTATGAAAGAAGGAGCATATATTGGGGCATTTGTTGCTTTGCTTGTTTACTTTATGCTTCCGATATATGGAGAGGGAGGCACACCAGCAACTATAATACCAACAGGCGACGCAGTTTTAAGCACCACAGGCTTCAGCACTTATATGAGCAATCTGCCATTCAGCATGATTATATTCTTTGCATTGGAGATAATTGGGATTTCTGTCGGCATAGCTTCACAGATGATTTTCAAGCAAAACCACTGAAAAACTTTAAATATCAACAGTAAAACTGGTTCTTTATGGATGCAGAAGGCAAAATAGAATTGATAAAGCAGGTTGGGGAAGAGATACTAACAGAAGAAGAGCTAAGGCACCTGTTAAAAACAAAAGAGCATCCTGTTGCCTATGACGGCTTTGAGCCTTCTGGCACGGACATACACATTGCGCAGGGAATTCTAAGGGCTATTAATGTCAACAAGATGACCAAGGCAGGCATCAAGTTCAAGATGCTTGTTGCCGACTGGCATGCATGGGCAAACAACAAGATGGGAGGGGATTTAGACAAGATACAGACAGTAGGCCATTACCTTATTGAAGTCTGGCGCCATTGCGGAATGGACCTGAAAAATGTGGAATTTGTATGGGTAAGCGATTATGTAAAAGATCCTGAATACTGGAAAAAGGTAATGAATGTTGCAAGAAACTCAACTGTAAACAGGATAATACGCACAGGCCAGATAATGGGAAGAAAAGAAAATGAGGTGCAGCAAGCCTCTCAAATTTTGTACCCCTGCATGCAATGCGCCGATATCTTCCAATTGAAGGCAGACATCACACAGCTTGGAATGGACCAGAGAAAAGTGAATGTGCTTGCAAGGGAAATCGGACAAAGCTTGGGCTTTTGGAAGCCGGTTGTTGTAAGCCACCACATGCTTATGGGATTGGGAGAGCCTCCAAAAACGCAGGGAGAGGACAGGATTATTGACTTGAAAATGTCAAAATCAAGGCCTGATACTGCAATCTTCATGAATGACAGCGAAGAAGAAATCAAAAGAAAAATCAGCAAGGCGTATTGCCCGGCAAAAATTATTCATGAAAACCCTGTTCTTGAGTATTCAAAATACCTCGTATTTGAGAAATTTAACACAATGGAAATCAAAAGGCAGGAGAAATTTGGAGGCGATGTTGTAATTGAGAATTACAATGAGCTGGAAAAATTATACAGGGAAGGAACAATACACCCCGCAGATTTGAAGGCTGCTGTTTCATACCACATAAATGAGATGATAAAGCCAGTCAGGGAAAGGTTTGGGAAAGATGCTAAATTAAAAAAGCTCTTGGAAACAATAAAAAAGTTTGAAGTGACGAGATAGATCATTCCTGCTCTATCACAACCAAAGTATACTTGTTATTAAGATATTTTTTTGCAGCTCTTTTTACATCATTAATTGTGACTCTTCTTATGTTTTTCAAATAAGAGTCTGCAAGCTTAGCATCCTTTATTGTTTCCCAGACAGCAAGGTTGTCGGCTCTTGTAAAATTGTCCTCTGTTTCAAGTGCATGATTTCCTTCAATGAATGTTTTTGCCTCTTCCAAGTCCTTTTTGCTTGTTTTTTCAAGTCTTCTGAACTGCTGCAAAATAATTTCTTTTGCCTTTTCTATGTTTTTCTTGTCCATGCCCGTGTAGACAGCAAACGTTCCGTAATCCATCTCATTTTCATCGTTTACCCCAACTTGATACGCTAATCCGCGCTTGTTTCTTATCTCGTCAAAAATCCATCCAGATTGTCCTCTTCCAAGTATTGCCGCTATCACATCAAGAACATAACTATCGTTGTGCAGCCTGTGCACGGTTTTGTAGCCTAAAATCATATAGGAATTAAGCGTCTTCTTTTTCTCAACAAACTTTTTGATTTTTTTCTGCAAAGGCTCTTTTACCATGGCCCTTTTAATCCGGTTTCTCGGCTTTAAATTGCCAAAATATTTTTGTATATTGGCTTTAACATTTTTGACATTGCCTATAACAGAAATAACCATATTGTTCGGAATGTAATGGCTGTAGTAATAACATGCTACATTTTTTCTGTCAAAGCTTTTGACAGCCTCAACAGTCCCATAAGTGGGGTTTCTTGCAGGATGCCTGTCAAATAATGTCTTCTGGAATAAAATCCATTGGTGCAGCCTTGAGTCGTCAGTAACCATGTTTATCTCTTTCAGAATGACCTGCTTTTCCTTCTCAATGATCTTCTCGTCAAAAATCGGATTGGCAACCATGTCGCTCAAAATATCCAAGGCTGTGTCAAGCCTTTTGTTTATTATCTTGATAAAGAAAGCTGTCCTGTCGCCTGTTGTATAGGCATTGAATTCCCCTCCATATTTTTCAATCTCATTGGCAATCTCCCTTGAGTCTTTCCTGTTTTTTGTGCCTTCAAACAGCATGTGCTCAAGAAAATGAGCGATTCCGGCTGTCTTTTTGCTTTCAAAATTAGAGCCGAACTTGAACATGACCTCAACAGCAACTGACTTGGAAGAGTTCTTCTCAAAGATAAGGGTGATACCGTTCTTCAGCCTGCATTTCTCCATGCCAAAGGAAAAACTTTAAATGGTATATAAGATTTTTGAATTATAATGAGAATTAATGAATTTAAGTCAATTCTTGGGAAAAAAAGAGTTGATTTCGCAATCTTCTACAATTTAGACTCATCAAGATACAATGCCAATATGCTTTATTTCTCAGGCTACAAAGGAGTTGGAGCCTTGGTTGTGCCTGAAAGCAAGCCGGCTTTTCTTATAGCGCCCGACATGGAGATTGAAAGGGCAAGAAAATCAATGGTTAAAAAAGCCTATTCAATGGAAAAAAAGAAGTTCTTTGAGTCAATCGACAAAATCGTAAAAAAGAATAAACTAAAAACAAGAGACATTGCAATAGACAAGAATAACTTTACATTGAATTCCTATGAGCATTTTAAAAAACAATTCAAAAGAGCAAAAACAAAGGACATCTCATTGGATTGCATGAGGCTAAGAGAAATAAAAACAGAAAAAGAGACGCACTTTCTTAAAAAATCATGCGCTTATGCTGACAAAATACTCCAAAAGGCAATAAAAAATTTCAAAAGCTTCAAAACAGAAAGCGAAGCGGCAGCTTTTCTTGAATACGAAGCAAAGAAAAATGGGCTGGAGATTTCCTTTAATCCAATCGTGGCTTCCGGAAGCAACGGAAGCATGCCCCATCACGAGCCGTCAAATACAAAAATCAAAAGAGGATTCTGTGTCATAGATTTTGGAGTGGAATATATGGGTTATTGCTCTGACATCACAAGAACAATTTTCATTGGGAAAATATCAAAAAAGGAAAAAGAGATATACAATATGCTTCTGTCAATACAACAAAACACAATTAACCAGATAAAGAACGATAAAAAATGCTCTGAACTTTATAATTACACAAACAAAAGCCTTGGAAAATACAAAAAAAATTTTACTCACGGGCTCGGGCATGGGGTTGGAGTTGAAATTCATGAACTGCCGAATCTTACGCTAAATTCAAAAGACAAAATAAGGAATAATATGGTTTTTACAATCGAGCCGGGAATTTATTTCCCAGGAAAATTCGGCATTCGGATAGAAGATACTCTATTGTTCAAAAATAGGATTACAACTCTTACAAAAACATCAAAAGATTTATTAACGATTGGATAAGGTCAAAGTAACATGAGTCAAAAGCTTTCCCCTCTGCAAGAGCTTATTCTGAAAGCCATATCATCAAACACCCAAAGGACGCTGTACAGCCAAAAAATAGGATATAGGACAAGGCATGTCAGCGGCAATGAGTTACATGGAAAAATCCAAAAACTAAGGATTTTTCTTGACAATAACAAAATAAAAAAAGGAGATAAAATAATAATTCTGGGATACAGCTCAATAGAGTGGGTTGTAGTATATTTGGCATGCATCCTGTCTGGAATTATTGTGGTGCCGCTTGATGTTATGTCAGATAAAAAGCTCGTTAAAAAAATAAACAATCAGGTTAACGCAAAGGCAATTTTTCAAAGAGAATTCATCAATCATTCAATCAGAAATGTAAAGAGCTATCTTTTGGAAGAGCTTGAAAACCACTTAGACGATGGAGTATTTAAAGAAATCCCATATCCTGAAATTAAGCCAAATGATATCATTGAAATACAATACACCTCTGGCACAACAGGAGACCCAAAAGGTGTTATATTAACCCATGACAACATTTATACGGCTGTGCAGGTTGCTGTAAAAACAATCAATATAAGGCTGCACTTGAGATTTCTGAATGTTCTGCCGCTAAGCCATATATTTGCACAAATAATGGGTTTGTTTTTGCCTCTTCATTTTGGCTATAACGTTTTCTTTACCGATACGGTACAGCCTAGAAAATTGATTGCCCTTATAAGAAACAAAAGAATCCACGCAGCAATCTTTGTGCCGGGAATTTTGGCAAATCTGAGAGAACATTTGGAAGACAAGTGTGTTGCATGCAATCTTGGAATTCAATTTAGGATTATAGGCGTGGGAGGCGCTGCCCTGGAACCCGAGGTAGAAAAGTGGTGGAAGAGGAAATATATTTTTGTGCTGCAAGGGTATGGTTTGACAGAGACAGCCGCTGTTGTCAGCATCAATGCGCCTTTCGCATCAAGAACTGGAAGTGCCGGCAAAATAGCCTATGGGATAAGCGTCAAGCTTGGTCCTGACAAAGAGATTCTAGTCAAGGGAGCCAACATTTCAATAGGCTACTACCTCGACAAAGAAAAAACAAAGGCATCTTTTGAAAATGGGTGGTTTAAGACAGGCGACGTCGGCGAGATAAAGGATGATTACCTCTACATTAAAGAGCGCAAGAAAGATATCATCATAACCCCAAGCGGCTTGAAGGCATATCCCTCGGACATAGAGCCTGTACTCAATTCAATAAATGGCGTGAAGGAAAGCTGTGTTGTCCAAAAAGACAATAAAGTGCAAGCAATCTTAATCCTTGAAGAGGGAAAAAACCCTAAGGAAATAATAAAGCAGGCGAATGAGAAATTGCTAAGTCATCAGAAAATTGCAGGTTATACTGTTTGGAAAAATGAATTTCCAAAAACTCCAACTGGCAAGGTTAAAAAGTTTATATTAATGAAGGAACTAGGCAGCAATAGGGCAGCATTGGAAAAATTCTCGTATGAAAAGAAACTGTTCAAAATCATAGATCAGATACTCGTGCCGGGTAAAAAAATCAACCAGAGTTCCAATCTTGTTGATATCGGCATGGACTCTCTAAAGAGGATTGAACTCATTACAGAGCTGGAAAATCATTTTGATGTCGAGATAGATGAAATGAAATTGGACCAAAATACAACAGTTTTTGATCTTGAAAAGCTCACAAACCAAAGAGTTGTTTATCGCATAAAGTTCCGATCTTGGCCTACTACGAGATTGTTTGAGGTGTTAAGGAAAGTTTACCAAAAGTTGCTCGTTTTTCCAATAGCCAGATTTTTTACCAAAACGCAATATTTTGGGCTTGATAATCTCGAAGGCATAAAATATCCTGTAATATTTGTAAGCAACCACCAAAGTGCATTCGATGTGCCTTTAATGATTAAACACATTAAAATCCCTTTGGCAGTTGCAGCAGATGGCGTGGTTGTATTTGGCATTGGAGTCAAGGGATTTATTAAGAGGAATTTGAAAAAAATGCTGGGCTACTACAGTATCTTTTCATATAATGCCTTCCCATTTGGAGCCACTATCGGAATAGATGAAAGTATGGATTTTATGGGTGAGATGATGGACAGGAAATTTTCTGTAATATTTTTCCCCGAAGGGAAGAGGACATTGGACGGTAAAATACACGAATTTAAAAGTGGAGTGGGACTTATAGTAACAAGCATGAAAATCCCCATAGTGCCAGTAAGGCTAAAAGGCCTCTTTGAAGTCCTCCCAATAGGAAAAACAATACCTAAATTTGGAAAAACAAGCGTTACTTTTGGGAAGTTGATTGACCCAAGTGAAATAACCAACAAGCCATATAAGGAAATAGCAAGAATTCTTGAGCAAAAAGTTGGGGAATTGTGATTCAATGGCAATCCATAATAATTCCAAGATCGGAGGCTTAAATATAAGGATTGGCTGCGATATTGTAGAAATCAAGAGATTCAAAAATTTGGGCAGAGAGCCTCTGCATAAGATATTCCATGAGAGTGAGATTAGGAACGCGAAACCTGAAACCTTGGCTGGATTGTTTGCTGCAAAAGAAAGCTGTAAGAAGGTGTTCAACCAATTAAGATGGCATGATATTTTAATACAAAAATTAAGCGGGGAAAAACCAGTTTTACGGATTCAGAAGCCATTTTTAAAAAATAATTTAAAAATGTTAAGCTGTGATTTGAGCATAAGCCACGACCGCAGTTATGCAATTGCGACGGCAGTGTTTTTGATTGCCGATAAAGGCAAGAGAACTGGAAAAAGCTAGGGAAAATGTTAAGTAAAAAAATTGTTGCATGGGCGCTGTACGACTTAGCCAACACGGCATTCACATCACCATTTGTAACTATATTCTGGCCGCTTTTAGTTACCTCCATCTTAGGGGGAAATGAATTTCACATCGGGCTGACAGTCGCAATCGCAATTTTTGTTTTTAGCATCATTGTTCCGATTGCAGGGGCGATTTCCGATAAAACTAATGTAAGAAAGCCATTCATCGTGATTCCGACATTTTTAATGATAATCATAATTGCAATTTTGCCATTGACAAACTTGTTCTGGAACCTGATTCTTGCAGGAATTGCAACAATACTTTATAATTTGAGTTTATCCATATACAATGCGCTCCTGCCAACCCTAGCTTCAGACAAAGAAATGGGAAAAATTTCTGGTCTTGGCATGGCTACTGGCTTCATAGGCACCCTGTTAAGCCTCTTTGTTGCTTATATTACCCTTTGGTACTTTGCCAATGACACAATGGAAACAGCCGCTGGCATTAATGCAGTTTTCCCCGTGATTGCAATTTTCTTTTTTGCCTTTTCACTTCCTTTATTTTTTGTGGTAAAAGATGAGAATGTAAAGAAGCAAAACTTTAAAATAAGCATTCAGGATATTAGAAGAACTTTCGCTTCTATTATAATGAATTTAAGGAAATTAATGGATATTAAAGGAATGCTGCCTTTCCTAGTATACTACGCACTTTTCTCAAATGCGCTTGCAGCCATAGACATCTTTTTCTTCCTGTATGCTAAAAAAGAAATAGGAATGACTCTGGCGAGCTTCATATTCTTGTTTATGGGGCAGTCGTTTGGCGCTTGCTTCGGAGCCTTGATATTTGGCAAGCTCGCTGACAGGTATGGCTCAAGGAATATGCTGAAGATTTGTATTATTACGTGGATGGCAGTAATATCAACTTTCATCATTTCAAAAAACCTGACAGCCTTTTGGATTGCCGGGCTGCTTGGAAGCATTGCATTTGGCGGCTCTCTTGCAGCCTCAAGGAGCTTCTTTGTGTTCTTGACGCCAAATGATAAGATGGGGGAGTATTTTGGCTACTTGCAAATAGTCGGCAGGCTGGCTGCATTGTTTGGTCCCCTATTGGGCGGCTGGCTTATTGTGCAGTACAGCTACGACATATCATTAGTAATGGTCTTGATTTTCCTGGCATTGTGCTTTGTGTATCTGCTTAAGACGCCTGATTTAAGGTCCAGCTCAAGTGCAAAGTTTTAAAAACAAATTCTGAATTACCATGCTCATGAAATACAACGAAAATGAATTTAATTCTGCTGTCAGCGATTATAAAAAAATAATAAAAAATGCCAAGAACAAATCTTTCTTTATAACATTTGATATAATCAACAGGAATGATTTCTACACATTGGCGCCTTTGTCAAGGGCGCTTCATGAATTAGGTGCGGATGTAAGCTGCGTGGGGATAAATGGTGAATCAGAAGGGCTGGAAGCCCTAAAGGATGTGTGGCAGTGCTTTGAAGAACTGGAGAAAGGAATAAAAAATGAAAAAACAAAGGCTTTAGGAGAATTTATTCAGGAAGTTGATAAAAAAGCCAGAGGAGAATTCAGAAAACTGTTCAAAAAGCCGGATTTTATTCTTGAAGCCGGAAAAGACAATTTTGAAGGCGCATTAAAATTGCCTTTCCACACAGAGTGGTTTAATGACTACAGAATGAAAGAGCTGATGCAGACTGCCGAAATTCTTTGGAGAGAGGTATATGCTCTGAAAAAAGGCGAGAGGGTAGGCATCGGCTTCACGCTTATTCCAACAAAAGATTTGATGGGGCACCCTTTGGAGGATTATCTTGACTCTTACTCCATAATATGGGCAATGACGCAAACCGCAAAAAAAACCGCGGATCCAACAATGAATGCCTGCACTTTTAGAGGCTCCATGCTCGAGAAAAGCGAAAGAGTTTCTGAATTAAGGGCAACATTGCTTGGATGTGAGCTGTCAAAGGACATTGATGAGGGGCCATTTAAGAAATACAAAAGATTATCACAATTGCTGAAGCTCGACAGAATAAAACCCATAGACTTGTCTTTTTCAATAAGCGCAAAAGGGTATCCCGGAAAGCATCTTTTTGGAGAGATTATTGGATATCCTTCTCCAAATAAAAAAACAAGATGGCAGACTCCCGGACAGATGATTTACAAGCTCGATTTCTATCCTCAAACAAAGTATGATAAAAGAGATCCAATGGCAAGGGTTGCCTTTACAGAAACAATACCGATTGACATTTTTATCGAGACGAATTTGGTTGATTGGAGTGACATAAGGGCAAGAAACCAGAAAGTCAAGGATATAATGGACAAATGCGATGTCATCCATGTGGAAGGCAAGCTAAAGGAAAAATATGTCACAAAGCTTGAAGTTGGATTGATAAAAGAAGACGGCTCAAGAAGATGGGTCAGAAGAAGCGATACCGATGTAAAAGAAAAGCTAAACAGGGAATACTTGAAAATGACAGGCATAAGGGCAGGCTGCATGGGCAACATTCCAGGAGGAGAGGCATTTACAACTCCGGAGTACATGAAAGGAATCTTTGTGGGGGATGTTGTTGTTCATGTTGACCAGAGCTATTCATTAAATGAAAAAAACCCGTTGGTTGTTGAGTGCTATGGTGACAGCTATAAGATAACAAATGGACCAAAGGAAATCATCGATAAAATCAAAAAAAGAAAAGACGAGGCAATGAAGCTACTGCTTGAGGCTGAAAAGAACAAGAGCATTCCCCAGGAAATAATCAATTTAAAAAAGAATAATTTTGAAAGAATTGGAGAGTTCGCAATCAACACCAACCCAAAGGCGAGATTGTGCGAATACCTTATTGTTAACGAGAAAATAGCAAGAATGATGCACATTGCGCTTGGAAGCGGTTTCGAGCCTGACAGGAGCACAGAATACCATATGGACATTGTTTTCAATGCCCCAAGGCAGAAGATTGATGTATACGGGATTGACAAAAATGGCAACAAGCACTGGATTCTAAAAGACGGGGATTTTGTAGCTTAAAATGCTGCTTGACAAATCCGCAAAAATAATTCTTAAGGACTGCATGAATCTTAAGAGCAATGAAAGTTGCTTGGTTATTACAGATTCAAAATTAAAAAACATTGGAAAAATTCTTTATAAAAATTCATTGAAAATAACTAAGAAATCCAAATTAGTCCTGACACCAATACCTGAAGCGCATGGGACAGAACCAAGTAAAAACATTGCGAACGAGATGCTGAAATATGATGTTATTTTAATGCCCACAACAAAGTCATTGAGCCATACCAAAGCAAGGGAAAATGCAAGCAGGAAAGGGGCAAGAATAGCAAGCATGCCTGGAATAACAATTGAAATGATGAAAAGGGCATTAAATGTTGATTTCAATAAAATAAAAATAATTAACGAAAAACTCATTAAAAAATTAGAAAACAAAAATATAATAAAAATAACAACAAAAAAAGGAACAAATGTTGAGTTTTATACAAAGAGAAGAAAATGGGTTAGTGACTACGGGATTTACACAAAAAAAGGGGCTTTTGGAAATCTACCTGCAGGCGAGATTTTTATTGCGCCTTTGGAAAACAAAACAAACGGCACAATCGTAGTTGATGCAAGCGTAGGCGGCATTGGAAAAGTCGATAAAACTATTCAAATTATTGTCAAAAACGGATTTATCACAAAGATTATTGGAGGAAAAACCGCAAATCAATTCAAAAAATCATTAAAAAACAAATTATATAAGAACGTTGCCGAGCTTGGAATTGGAACAAACTGTAAGGCAAAGATAACAGGAAATGTTTTAGAGGACGAGAAGGTTACCAGCACTTGCCATATTGCATTTGGCAACAACAGGCATTTTGGCGGCAAAGTTGATGTGCCTTTTCATATTGATGTTGTTATTAAAAATCCCACAATATATGCTGATGGCCTTATAGTAATGGAATATGGAAAATTCAACGCCTAAATACAAATCTTTTTATACTAAATATTTTTCTTGAATAACTATGCCGGCAAAAGAATCAAAGCCAAAAAACATAATTGACAGCATAATGTACTCTTATTCCACTTCCTCAAACCCATATGAGGAGGAAAACAGGATTATGAAAGAAACAATCAATCGCTTGAAGGAAGAGATTGAAAGGTTCAAGGCATCGCCGTTAATGGTATGTGAAGTCAGGGAGATTTTTGGCAACACCTCAGTCATAAAGATTCCAAACGGCAACCAGTTTCTTGTTAACATATCAAATGAGTGTGAAAAGCTTAAATCTGGGGATCTGATACTAGTAGAGCAGAAAAACCTTACAATTATAAAAAAAATTCCTATAACAAGGCGCTTTAATGTTGAAAAGTTTGTTATTGTTGAAAAGCCAACAATCACATGGGACGAGATAGGCGGCTTAAACCAGCAGATACAGGAAATAAAAGAGGTAGTAGAACTTCCATTAAAGAAGCCGGAATTGTTCAAAAAAATAGGAATCACTCCACCAAAAGGAGTATTGCTTTACGGCGAACCGGGAACCGGCAAGACTTTACTGGCAAAGGCTGTTGCAGCATCCACAAACTCCACTTTCATCGAGGTTGTTGGATCTGAATTAGTGCAAAAATTCATCGGCGAAGGGGCAAAGCTTGTAAAAGAGATTTTTGAGTTTGCAAGAAAGAAAGCGCCGGCAATTGTTTTTATTGATGAATTGGATGCGCTGGCAGCAAAAAGAATTGAAGTCGGAACATCAGGAGAAAGAGAGGTTAACAGGACATTTATGCAGCTGCTTGCAGAACTTGACGGGTTTAAGCCATTGGATAATGTCAAGATCATAGGCGCAACCAACAGAAAAGATATTCTGGATCCTGCTGTAATAAGGCCTGGAAGGCTTGACAGGCTTCTTAACATACCCTTGCCAAACAAGGAGGCAAGGCTTGAAATATTCAAGATACATTCAAAAAACATGAGCTTTGACAAGAATATCAACATTGAATTGCTGACAAGCAAGATGGAAGGGTTCAGCGGCGCTGAAATCAAGGCAGTATGCACAGAAGCAGGGTATTTTGCAATAAGAAGCAACAGGACTTTCGTAACCAAGGAAGATTTTCTAAAGGCAATAGACAAGGTTAAGGAAGAGGAAAAAGCAGAAGGAGAAGATTATATAGGCATGTTTGGCTAGATTGATAATAACACACTAGCGACAATTGCTAAAACAATACCAACACTCTGCACTAAAGTTACTTTTTCTTTTAGGAAAATAAAACTCAGAATAACTGTAATGACTGGATAAAGTGCTGTTAAAGGAACTAAAACAGAAGCTTTTGTTTTTGACAAAGTGAAGAAAAAAAGAATTGTCCCAATAACACCAAAAAGGGCAGTCAGCACAGCAAGGGTAATTCCTGTTGGGTTAGTCTCAAACCTATATTTATAATAAAATAGAAAAATTACAACAATTAGCTGTATTACAATAGCACCTATTGTTTCAAATAATATTAAAGATGTCGGGCTTATGTACTTTAAAGCATATTTTCCAAAAAATCCCCACAAGCCCCATGCCAACAATATTAAAATGAAGTAAGCATAAATTTCCATTTTCTTCCTTGCCATTTTAGTAAGGCGCACGCTCGGCAGTTACTACCGCATATCATCAGCTTGCGCTTCTAAGGGTGTTCATATCTTCATCGCGTGCACCAGCTGAAATAAGGAATATCAGTTTTTAAGAGTTTCTATGGCTTTGCAGCCTTCCACATGACCTCAAAATATTTTTTATAGCCGTCAGCAATTGCATTGTTTTTTATTACAATTGCCAAAGGCTCTTCCTCAGTCAGAAGCAATAAGGCCACTTTGTCTCCATAAATTCGCAAAGCAGCCCTTGAGCTGTATTGGTTAGGAATAAACCTTATCTCGCTTAATGGGTTTTTCTTTACAGTATGCCTTGAGGCTTCATCATAAATAAGCTTTAGACTTATCTTGGCATTTATCCTGCTGTTTACATAATGCCTGAAGTAATGCTTTAGTATCTTTTCAATCTGGTGGCCAGGCCCGTAGCCAACATAATCCCTGCCTGTCCTTATTATATCTTCGTAGACAGTTTTAAGCCCTTCCACGCCCTTGAAAAACCTTACATCATGCTTTTCCTGCAATCTGGTCCTTAGCTCAAGCTCCGGTATTATCTTTCCAAAATCATTTTTCAGGTTTTCCAGCTCAAACTTCTTCTCACTTATTATCTCAAGGAACCTTCTTGGATTAACTGGACTGAACATCTTTTTATTGTTCACTGTTACAAAGCTTACCAAGCCTTTTCCCATGAGTCTTGAGAGCGAATCATACACATTCCTTCTATGTATTCCTGACTTTTCTGTTATATGCCCGGCCTGCGCTGTCCCTAGGTCCAGCAAAGTCATGTACACTTTTGACTCGTTCTCTGTCAATCCCAATGAGCGGAAAATCCTGTACTGAGACATGTCTTATGCATGTATTGCTTAATTTATAAATTTTATGGTGATTAAGTATCACCACAATTCTTTATATATATGGATGTATCAGCCAATTGCATGAAAGGCAAAAAAGAGTTTGACATAAGTGTTTTGGATTTAAACACAATGGAAGACTTTGAGGACAAATAATATGCTGGAGGTGATTTCGCTTACATAGTCAGGCCAATCAAACCCAAGGTAAAAGGATTAATATTAAAAATGCTTAAGCCGCATCAAAAACTTAATTAAAAATTAAGAAGTGGTTAAGCATTAAAACGGATTGAAAAATCCAAAAAATATTAATAAACTAAAAAATCGACGCAAACTCGATAAAACCTTGGGGAATATTGGCCGCACTTTGCTGTTTTAAGGATTTTGAATTTTCTTTTTGGCTTTTCGCATGATTTTTTTACTTTTTCCCCTGCTTTGTACAACTCATCTTCATGCTCGAAATCATAGAAATGTATAATCCCATTTTTTTTAATAAACTTCAATGCCAAACCCAGAAAATACTCCCCTCCTTTTGGAAGAGGCATCAGTATCCTGTCAAACTTTTTGTTCAAGTTCGGCATTATTTTTTTAACATCACCCAAAAAAAGCTTTATTTTATTCTCAAGCTTGTTTTTTTTGCTGTTTTCCAATGCGTATTTATGGGCAATTGGATTAATCTCTATGCCATAAATCTCTCTGCATTTTGAATTCTTTGCAATAACCAATGGATATACCCCGGCTCCGGAAAACATAACTAAAACTGATTCATTTGGCTTTATTAATTGCGAGATTCTTTTTCTTTCGCTCGACATTCTTGGAGAGAAATAAACCTTTTCAGCATCAAGCTTTATGAATACATCATTTTCCTTGCATATTGTTTCTTTTCTATTTTCACCGGCAATCACCTTAAGTTTTGGTGTCCTGAATTTCCCAGAATATTTTTTTGTTTTTTTAAGTACAGTCTTGATGTGATGATAATTCTGCAAAATTATACTCCCAATTATTTTTTCTTTTTTAACCAATTCTTTCGGAAACTCGGAAAATATCAGAATATCACCGACTACATCAAAAGATGACGGGGCAAATTTCAGTTCTTTGGCTGTTAATTTATCTTTTAGGTAAAATTTTAGGTTGCGTTTCGTCATATTAATTGAAGAAATCACTTAATCCCTTTTGATTTTTTTTGCTTTTTTCCTTCACCAACCCTTCAATCTGGTTTTTTACCCTTTCTTCTGAGAAATCATGACCGTCAACAAGCAGCTTCATTATCTTCCCATCATCAGCATTTGTCCACTTCAAATTGTAGTCATTGTCAATCGGAATGTTTTTTATCAGCTCAAAGACCTCCTGCCATGAAAAATCGAAGAAATTATCCCATTTTACCTCATTGAATAATGCCTCAAAATTTGTGCCGTAAGCCTTGACCAGTTTAAGGGCAGTTTTCGGCCCGATGCCTTTGATGCCGCCGGAATTATAGTCAGTTCCAATCAGCATAGCCAACGCTATTAATTGCTCCTGCTTGATTTCCAAATGATGAAGATTATCCTTTAAATCAATAATATCTGGATTGATTGTCTCATAGCTCAGCTTATCTTTTCTTTTCTTCTTTCCAGCCATGTTAAGGTTTCTAACAATTTTTGGCGCTTCAAACAGCAAGGCATCCGCGTCGTTTGTTGCAATTGCAAATGCATCATCATTTTTCACGATGAATGAGGCTTGGGCTTCTGCTTCAGAAGGAGCATTAATCACAGGCAATCCAAATGCCCCGACAAGCTTCTTTGCCTCCTCTATCATTTCATCTGTCAGCCTTGATGTGCGGGCAGCATACTTTTTCATCAGCTCCAAATCTTCTCTTTCCCTTGCTTTCTCAAACTTTTTCTGCGCTTCAATTTTTGTTTCCTTTCTTTTTTCAAGAGTCATGTGCTTTAGCTTAGGCGGCTTGCCGTCAAAAACAAATGCCAGCTTGATGTCTTGCTGCGTCAGGTTCGATATTCTTGCCAATAATCCTATCAAATGTGAAGTAACATTGCCTTTTGAATCTGTCAATAATGATCCATCCCGTTGCCTTATTGAGCTTAAAAACTGGTAAAGCCACATCGGAGCATCAACAATCAGGACTTTGTTATGAAGAAAACCTAATTCAATCTCCTTTATCAGCAACAATTCAGTTAAGGCTACTCCCATTTTATTTTGATACCTTTATTTTAGATTTTTTGATAATCAATATGCTTCGCATATCTTGTGCTCGCTGGCACCCTACCCAGCTCGCCAATACATTGAAAACGGGTTACTTTCTTCTTGATTGCTTTCAAATGTCGATAAATGCTTCGCATTTTCGATCATGCTCGAAAATCTTTGATTTTCGACAGGTCGTTCTCGTTTTTTGATTTTATATAATTTGAAATTAGGTTATATTTTCTTGAACGTTATATTGTTTAATTCTTTTGCCAGTATTTCCTGCGCTTTTGATGACAACTCTCCAGGAGAAAGAACAATCACAGGCAGTTTCTTGAACTGGCCTTTGACATATGCGTTGCTTAAATCAGAATCGCTGATTTTTTTCTTGTTTCTTGCCTTGCAGTAATACTGCAGGTTTCCCACTACACTTGGCAGTTCAACCAAAAAGTCTATTTCCGAATCCCTTTTTATTATCTCGCTGCTTATTACATTTATCCTGTTTTTTTCAAAGAATCTCATAATGTCCTTTAAAAAATTGTCTTCCTTGTCCCTTGGCTTGTATTTCTTGGTTGTTTTTTCTTTTGTTTGTTTTTGGGTTAGTTGTATTGGTTTTTCTTCCTGTCTTTTTATTGTTTCTTGCTCAACCTTTCTTTCTATCGGTTTTTCCAGAATCTGCAATTTTTGCTTTATAAGGCCTTCAGCTTCTTCATTATTTGCCAAGTACCATTTCCAAAACATTTCTTTGTTGTTGTTATGCGTGACATTCAATGGAATTGCAAAGTCCTTGATTTCGCGCAATGCAACTCTTACCACAGGCTCCTGCTCAGCATCCCTCAATATCTTGCTTTGGCTTAACAAGTCAAATGCCTTTTTCTCCTTGTCATTCATGCTGCCTATGAACTTCTGCAGCATTTCTTCCTGTCCTTGAAGATAATACAAAGGAGACCCTCCTACCTTTATTGTTGAAATCTTAAGCCTTTTGCTTGCAGTGAGCTCTGCAAGGTGCGCGCTTGCCATCAGAATATCACTGCCTATCTCTTTTGAAATATGGACAGGCAGCACAGGGCCTTTTTGCTTTACAATTTCAACAATCCTTTCCCTTGTTTCCAAGGCCTTTTCCATAAAACAGAAGATAGAAGTTTTGTTTAAATAAGTTTTGGTAAGTAGTAACAGAATTTTAGGCAATATCCCAAATAACCTTATTCTTATAACCTCTTTTGATTATTAAGCCTTCTTCAAGCATTCTGTCAAGATGTGGTTTAATTCCCATTATTGTTAACATAAGTTTATTAGCCAATTCCATTGTGGGTGAAGGCTTCATTTCTAAAATTTTTATAATTTCTTGCTCGATATAATTTGGATTTCTTGTCCTTTGTTCTCTATTTTGAGTTCTTATTGCTAATTCCAATTTTTTAGCTTTTTCTGGATGGCTAAAACCTATTTTCTTTTGAAACAATTCGTAATCTTTCTTGGAAATTTGAAAATATACTTTATTTGTTTTGTGAGAATAATAATACACCATAACTTTACTAACATTTATACCTAAAGAAATAATCAAGGATTTTATTTCTTCCATTATCCTGACGTTGTGTATAGTTAAAGCTAATTGAGCAGAAATTGTACCTTCATCGTCAAATAGAGCTTGCAAGAAATTTTTTTTTAAATCTTCTGAAGCTGTAAATATAAGTTTTGGAATTCTATTTGGATAGGTAAATTGAATATCAAACAATGAAGCTAATAAATCTGTAACAACTTTAGGAAAAAACACTAATTCAGTTACTTGTGGCTTTCTCTCATAAATTTTCATCTCTCCAAAAATTGCTAAGTCTTTTTTAAATTGTTCTCTTAACTGCTTACAAGTATTAGCATAGTACGGAGTTTTACCTTTGCTCGCAGAACCATCTGCTATTATGTGGGCTAATATTCGATAAACTTCTTGAGATTCTCTTATTGGAAGTTTTGGGTTATAGACACTTAGTCCAACCCTTGCCCTTATTTCTGATACATTTTGTTCTAGATAACAAATAAACTCTTTATCTAAAATAGGCACACATTTTTTGAACAATCTAATAGGGAAGTAAACTGGATAATATCTTCCATTGTCTTTAAGTAATTGTTTATGATATTTATTTACCTCTTGTCTCCATAGTCCTAAAAATTTAGCAAACTCTTGTTGAGTTCCGAATTGATTATACATTATTTTGAAAAATCTGTCATTAGCTTCTTTGTCCAAAAGAATAAATAAGTTATCTTGAAAATCCCATAAATGAAATTCCCGAGTCTTTTCTTCATCCAACTGTTTAAGTTTTACTAAATCCATTTTTATCAACCTCCAAAGTTTTTATTTTCTTTGAAAACTTTGAAGTATAAGAAAAAGAGAACGTTAAGCGAAACTACGTAATTGATTTTTGTGTTGAAAACCGAAAATCATTATTTTGCAGTTTTGCGTGTTCTCTTTTTCAAAATAGGTAGAATTCATCCTTTATATATTTTAGGCAGAGATGTCCAGTGGTCTATGGCCTTAACCAGCGGCACTCGTAAAACGTAACGTCAAGTTCCGCATCCACTATCCCAATAAGAAGCCTTTTCTTTGTTGAATGCGCTACTCTGTTTTTGGCAGCGAATTCATACCATGTCAGTGTAGAGCCTTCATGCACAGGAAATACAACCCATCTTGCATGGTCCTCTCCTGGCTTAACTCCCCTGTCATAAATCCTGAAATCAGCGCCAAACTTCAACGCTGTCTTTATTATGTAGCCCCTGTTCCTTATGTCCCTGTAAACGCAATACCTTATCCAGAAATTCGGCTCTGTTTTCTGCGATTTTTTCAAAAGGCTTTCGTAACTGATTTCTTTGCTTCTGGAATCGTAAACCTTAACCCTCTTCTTTTCAACAAGATAAAGCGCTTCAATCAGTGAAAGCTGAACCCTTCCGTCCTCAAGCAGGTTTCCGTACCTGCTTTGGTTATAGAACTCTCTAGCATCATCCGAGCTTTCTGTAAGCACCCTTTCATTTGAAAAGTATGCCTTGACAGGCTCTCTGTGTTCTTTGGCTTTTTCTTCCTTTATTTCCTTTTTAGGAAGCACTTCTTCAGCGTCTTCCTTTTTCTTAGTCATGTTAAATAGTATATTAGCTAATGGTATACTGGATGGTTTAAAAAGCTTTTTAAAGTGTTTTAGAATACAAGGCAGCATGCAAATTACATTTCTTGGCACTTCTTCAATGGTGCCGACAAAGGAGAGAAACCAGATAGCTGTTTTTCTTAGCTACGGCCCTGAAGGCATTTTGTTTGACTGCGGGGAAGGCACCCAGCGCCAATTCAAGATAGCCGGCATAAGCCTTCCAAAAGTAACTAAAATCCTCATTAGCCACTGGCACGGCGATCATGTGCTTGGGCTGCCTGGATTGATTCAGACATTAAGCTCAATGGATTACAGCGGAAAGCTTGAGATTTACGGGCCAATTGGCACAAAGAAAAGAATGGAAAAGATGTTTGAGGCATTTGTTTTTGACAAAAAGATAAGCTTGGATGTCAAGGAAGTCAAAAGCGGCATTTTTTTTGAAAATAACGAATTCCAGTTAGAGGCTTATTCATTAGAACATGGGATTGAAATTCTTGGCTACAAGTTCGTTGAAAAAGACATCAGAAAAGTTGACATGAAAAAGATTAAAAAATTTAATATTCCCAGTGGGTCATTGATCGGAAAACTGCAGCAAGGCAAATCCATTGAATACAATGGTAATAAAATCATGCCTGATGATGTAACCTATATCGAAAGCGGAAAGAAAGTTGCTTATGTAACTGACACTGTGATATGCAATAACTGCTACAAGATTGCAGATGATGCGGATTTGCTTATTTGCGAGGCAACTTACTCCTCAAAGCTTGCTGACAAGAGCGAGGAATACGGGCATATGACTGCAAAGCAGGCAGCGCAATTGGCAAACAAAGCCAATGCCAAGCAGCTTGTGCTGATACATTTCAGCGCAAGGTACAAAAATACCCAAGAGCTGGAGGAAGATGCAAGAAACATATTTGACAAGGTGATATGCGCAAAAGATTTCATGAAAATCGAGCTGTAAGAATGTCAGTCAAACAAAAGGGCTCAAAGGCTGAAAGAGAATTATTGCACATGTTCTGGGCAAAGAATTTTGCTACAATTCGTTCTGCAGGCTCCGGCTCAATGAAATACCCAGGGCCTGATTTGCTGGTTGGCAATAAAGAAAGTAATAGAAGATTAGCTATTGAATGTAAAACAACAAAAAGCAACAAAATATACCTGTCTGATTATGATATTAAGCAACTTAGGGATTTTTCCGATATTTTTGATGCAAGAGAGTGGTTTGCAGTTAAATTTACCAAAAAAGATTGGAGATTTTTAAGTTTAGAGGATCTAAAAAAAACAAAGAGTGGGTACGTTATTGATTCTAAAGTTGTCGACATGTATGGTATATCATTTGAAGAGTTGATATCTTACAAAATTAAACCTTAACGCCTTCTTTTCATTGACCTTTCAATCTTTATCTCTTCCTTAACAAGCTTGTCAACAACCCTTTCAATATGCATCTCTATCCTTGCAATTCTTCTTTCCATCAGAACCAGAATTCTCAAGGAATATACTATCGCAGCCAAAGTGCCTATGATAATAGCAAGTGTTATCTCCTGAACGCCAAAAGCCATCTGCTCACCTCAATTTTTAATTTATATGCTATTTGCTCGGTTATTTAAATAGTTTTCGCAAATTAGATTTGCGAGAACTCTGAAAATTCTTAATTTTCGACAGTTTTCGTTGGTTCTGCTTTGATTTTAGTTTTTCCTTTGTTTCCCCTGTTCATCATCCATGCCTTTTTTGTTGTGTACTGCGCAGGGTTCCTTATCTTTGGGCAGAAATTGTCAGGCTTGCACACACCAATGCCAAGCATGTACATCTCATTGCTGCAGTTAGGCGGCAATATCTTCTTTTGCATCTGCTTGTGATACCTTAACTGCCCAAGCAAATAAACTTCCCTCAAAGGCTCTTTGTTTTTTGCATTCCATTCCTTAAGCTTCTTCTCTGCCATGTCATAACTCCATCCAATTGAGATGAAATAATTAACAAGTATGAACAATGCCCTTTTTCTTCCATCTTGAAGCCCATTGAGAATAAGTTTAATGCACGGAGGAAACAATTCCTCAGGCAATGCATTTTCAGGAGCTTGAAATTCTCTCTTTCCCTTTGAATTAATTGTTTCAAGCTTGATTGCAAAATCCATCGCTTCCGTTAGTAATTGCTTTGCTTCATTGCTTTCAGCATTATTTTTATTAAGAAACCTGTGCTTGCTTATCCTTACATTTTTTGGGATTGCAAACTCTTTCCTGAACAGCAGAACCTTTTCAGGGTTTAAAGGAGTTGAAACCAATCCTGATTTTTCATGCAGGGAATATGGCATCCTGTACAGGTGCCTTGAAGAGATAAGCAAAGTGTCAATGTTCAGGAACGGCTCTGCATTCAATGCCCTGTTTTTGTTGTTATAGTATGTTATTTCATTTGCTTTTTTGCCTGTCTTTTCTATAATAGCGTTGAAATTATTCTTTTCAAACTCCATAATCTTATCCCCAAGAGGTTTTTTAATCATTTCCCTTATGTACAATGCAATCTGCCTTGGAGCAGCAGGAAAAAAAATTTTTGTTTCATCATTCCTCACCTTCTCAGGAAATGCCTCGAACGGCACTCCGATATGGAAGCCCTTGTTCCCGGAGAATTTGCAGGAAACTGAACTTACCTTGTGGAACCTCAAGGCCTTGATAATCAAATCAGCTGCAATTTTGCTATATTCAAAAAACCCGCAGTCAATGTCAAGCACCAAATCCCAGCCAATCCTTAAATTGTCCAATTCGTGCTTTTTCAATGAAGGGTCAAGCTGCAAGGAGTTTCTCCACAATTCTTCAGAGGCATGAAATGAAGTAGCGCCTTGCTTTGCAAGCTCGAGAATATCGCTTTGGTGCCTCAGCACATCTGGCCTTTTGCCAAAGCTGTCGTTAAATTTAACTGCAACTTCCCTGTCCTTGGAATTAGCTATAATTTCTTCCTGAATCTCCTCTCTTTTGTAATGGCTTAATGATACATTAATAGGAATCATGATTTTAGGAACGCTTTTTGTTATTTAAGGTTTTTGATGAAAATATTTAAAAGCTGTCAAGCATCTTTAAAATGGCAATGAGCCAAAAAACAGGGGAGATTCAAAGTTTCATTGAAAAAATCAGAGAAAACAACACGTTGATAATCGTGGAAGGAAAAAAAGACAGGACAGCCTTGCAGAAACTGGGCATTAGCAATGTTATCGAACTGAATAAAAAGCCCCTTTTCCAGATTGTTGAAGATGTTGCCGGTTCCAATGACGAGTGCATCATTCTCACTGATTTGGATAGGGAAGGCAGGCAGCTTTACTCAAAATTAAACTCTAACTTACAAAAACATGGCGTAAAAATAAATAATAAATTCAGAGAATTCTTATTTAAGCACACAAAGCTCAGGCAGATTGAAGGAATTGACTCATATTTAGAAAGCTTCTAGCCTCTTAATCCTCTCATTTATGTCAGGATGCGTTGAAAACAGGCTGTTGACACTGCCCCTGAATGTCCTTAACGGATTTTCTATGAATAAATGCGCAGTTGCCTTGTTGGCAGCTTCCACTAACGGCTCCTTGTCATCCTTTATCTTCTTCAACGCGTTTGCCAGCCCGTCAGGATTTCTTGAAAGCAAAGCTCCGTCAGCATCTGCAAGAAACTCCCTTTTCCTGCTCACGGCAAGCTTTATCAGCTGCGCTATCAAAGGAGCTAGTATCGCTAAAACCAATCCCAGCAAAATAATTACAACTCCAATTATGCCTCCGCCTTTCATGTCTTTTCTTCCCTTTCCGTAAATCATTGTCCTTAAAAAGAAATCGCTCAATAAGGCTATAAGTCCAACAAGAACAACAACAAACATCATCATCCTTATGTCATAATTCCTTACATGAGAAAGCTCATGGGATATTACACCCTCTAACTCATCCCTTTTCAGCCTTTTTATTGCCCCTGTTGTTACAGTCACAGAGGCGTGCTTTGGATCCCTGCCGGTTGCAAAGGCATTTATTGCGCTGTCATCAATGACATAAATTTTTGGAGTTGGAATTCCGGCAGCAATTGCCAATCCCTCAACTGTATTGACAAGATAAGGGTATTTTTTCCTGTCAGCAGGCATTGCGCTGCTCATTCCTAAAATCATCCTGTCGCCTGAATAGAAACTTATCAATGCCATTATTGTGGAAAAAATAATTGCAAAGCCCAATCCAATGAATGCATCGCCAATGTAAAGCCCGAATGAATATCCTAAAAATCCGATAATTATAAAGAAAATAATAATTAAAAATATTGACTTTCTTTTATTTGAAGAAATATTTTCATATAAATTCATCTTAAAATTCTACTTTGACAGGTTTTTTCTCTGCTTCTGCAGTCTGGAAGAATTCACTTTCCTTGAAGCTAAGCATGCTTGCAATAATGTTGCTTGGGAACTGCTGTATCTTGTTGTTTAAAATCATTACATTGTCATTGTAGAACTGCCTTGAGAATGCCACTTTGCTTTCTGTCCCTGACAGCTCTTCCTGCAGCATCTTGAAATTTTCAGAAGCCTCTAATTTTGGGTAATTTTCTGCAACAGCGAAGATTGTCTTCAATGCCTCGCTTATTGCATTGTTGGCCTTTGCTTTCTGCTGCATTGAGCCTGAAATCAAGCTGGACCTCATCTTTGTTATTTCTGCCAATGTGCCCCTTTCATGCTTCATGTAGCCTTTTACAGTGTTGACAAGGTTTGGAATCAAGTCATATCTTTTCTTAAGCTGAACATCAATCTGGCTCCATGCGTTATTCACCCTGTTTCTTAGCATTATAAGGCTGTTGAATGTTAGAACTATGTATAAGACAATTAATGCCAAAATTCCAACTATTGACCATAAGACAACATTTGCCATCAAAACCACCTTCATGCACAGTTATTTACTGATTTATAAATCTTTGTAACCACAATGCCAACACTAAACATTAAATTTTTAAATCAGGAAAGCATACATATTTGCTATGACAATAAAAAATCAGGTTAAAACAGCTGTATTATTGGCTATGCTTACAGCCTTATTGCTGTGGATAGGCAGCTTTTTTGGAAAAACAGGCTTTATCTTTGCATTAATCTTTGTCGGCCTGATGAATATCGGCTCTTACTGGTTCTCTGACAAGATAGTGCTGTGGATGTACCGCGCGAAAGAGGCAAAGCAGAGCGAATACCCTAAATTATACAAAATTGTAAAGGAAGTATCTAAATTAAGCAACCTGCCAATGCCAAAGGTTTATGTGATTCCAACCAACTCGCCAAATGCTTTTGCATGTGGAAGAAACCCCAAACATGCGGCAGTTGCAACAACAGAAGGAATAATGAAGATTTTGAACGAAGACGAATTAAAAGGTGTTATTGCGCATGAATTTGCGCACATCAAAAACAGGGACATTCTGATTTCCACTGTTGCAGGCACTATAGCCGGAATCATATCATATGTAGCCAATATGTTCATGTGGAGCGCGATGTTTGGCGGGAGAGATGACGACAGAGGAGGCAATGTCATAGGCTTAGTGTTGTTAGCAATAATAACTCCAATAATCGCATCAATAATCCAGCTTGCAATCTCAAGAAGCAGGGAATACATAGCAGATGAAGCAGGCGCGAAATTTGTAAAAAATGGAAATTCGCTTGCAGATGCATTGGAAAAGATAGAAAAAAATGTTGGCATTAATCCAATGAGATTTGGAAACCAGTCAACAGCACATTTGTTTATATCCAATCCTTTCAGGAATGCAGGCTTTTTGAGATTATTTATGACTCACCCTTCAACTCATGAAAGAACAAGAAGATTAAGGACAATGAGCTTTTAGTCATTTTCCTTTTCCTTCATTTTCTTTTTGTGCATGTCCTCAAGCTCGTCAAGAATCTCTTTTGTGGTTCTGTCTCTGTGCCTGTAAGCTTCGTCTTCCTCTTCTTTGGTTTGCTTTTCTTTGGCAGGCTTTTCTTTTTTTGATTTTTTTCCTTTAATTCCTTTGTCTTCTTTTGGTTCAGGTTTTGAGCTTTGCCGTTTTAATTTCCATCTGTAAACCTTGCCTGTAATTCCTATTGCTGTGAATATTATGCCCAATGTTATTATCAAGTTTGTATAGGTCCTCAGCAGCAGAAGAAGCACAAGGCTAACTATGGCTTTGATGTCAAGCGAGAGGTTGCTTCCAAGAATTGCCTCAAGCAAAGGCGTTGTGTCAATTCCAACAAGCTTGTCATATGCCATTATTGCAATGTAAGGAACCAAAATCAGCATACCGATGCTAAAGCAGATTGAGCTAAGAATCACAAGGAAAGCATTTAAGCTGCCTGCAAGCAAATAAAGCGCCAGCAAAAGCACTATAAGTATTGTGAAGTAAATGATTTTGCTGTTGTTAAGGAAGTTCATCGCTGCATAATAATTTTTCACAGCATTTGTGTTTGCAATCCCGAAATTGTCAGGAACAGCGCTTCCGATAACATTAAAGAAAAACTCCTTATCGTTTATTTTATTGGAATGGTAGTCCTTACACAGCGAGCCTATCCTGCTTAAATTCACAGGCAAAGAACTTTCTTCAGTTGAATTATATCCGTCAAGCCCGGAGCATGCACCGGTAAGCTTGCCAATCACCTCTTTTTGAGTCTCTGGAGAGGCATATGAGAATATGTCTTTGAACATTTCCTTGACCATGCCCGGCACATCAAGAGCGATTGTTGAGAATATCAAAGTTATAAGAAGCAGTATAATTATATTTTTTGCCAGCCAGATCAAGAATTTTCTGAACATTTTCCTTAAATCTTTCAATTAAAATATAAAGATTTCTAAAATTAAGTTTATTTAATAATTTACCAACCACTTCTCGCTTTATCTTTAAACCGTTGTCCTGAGACTTTCCTTTTTAATCTTCCGAAAGTATCAAAAATGTCATTCTTCTTTCTCTTCTTTGTTTTAGCTTTTGTATATCCCATTTTTTATAAATTATTTAACTTTCCTTATACTCCTTTTCAACAACATCCTTTATCTGCTTTGCCTTTGCAGGACCGATTTTTTCAACTTCCTGCAGCTCCTTTTCAGAAGCATTCACAATGTTCTTTATTGTCTTGAATTTTTTTAGCAGAGGCTTTGCAAGCGACAAGCCCATGCCGGGCAATGAGCTGACAACATACTCCTGCTGCTCTTTTAATGTTGCTGGCTTCCTGTCAGCATGCAAACTGAAGTCTCTTCCGATTTCTTCCTGCTCCCTTTTGGCGATTATCTGCAGCAATGCAGCGGTTTCCTTAAAATTTTTTGTCTGTATTATCGGAACTCCGTAAGAAACGGCAATTGTTGCCATCATTCCAAGAATCGAATTGTGGTGCACATTCCTCACTCCATAAATATCCTGCGTGCCTTCTATAACTATAATTGGCCTTTCAAAATTGTTTTTTAAGTTCTTAATCTGCTCAAGCAGCCTTCCGTCAATTATGCTGTCAACAAAATCCTCAACTGTTTTTGCCTCTATGCCGCATCTCGAGGAAACAACATAATCAGCATAGTTTAATTTCTCTAGATTGACGGTTACATTGCTTTCGGCAAGCTCCTTGATAACACCACTCCCCTTTTCCCTGTAGTCAGCAAAGATTTTTGTCTTATTCTCGGCAAATCTTGCAATTGGCAATTCTTTCCTTTCATGCAGCGACAGGTTTAGCTTTTTTCTCAAATTTGTGAGGTTCCTGTACATCTTTTTTTCCTTGTGATGCGCCACCCACTTGTAAGCCTCGTCCCTTGTTCCTTTTGCCATCAATATTATTACTCTGCCTTTATCCTGGCGCCCTGTTCTTCCCCTTCGCTGGATGCTCCTTATGGCGCTTGGTATGGGTTCGTAAAACACAACAAGGTCAACTTTCGGGATGTCAAGCCCCTCCTCTCCAATGGAAGTCGCTACAAGCACGTTAAGCAGCCCATTTTTAAAGTCATCAAGCAGGTGCTTCTGCTCCTTCTGGCTTAATCCAGTCTCATTTTTCTTCTGCTGGCCTACAAAAATCTTTGCAGTCACGTTTTCAATCCTGTTTAATTTCTCTGCAATGTCAACTGCATTGTCCCTGTATTGGTTGAAAACGATTATTTTTGCATCCTTGTTTGCACTGACCTCCTTTTCAATGATATTCTGCAGCTCTATCAGTTTTGGGTGCTCTACTTTTTCCTCATGCAGAATCCTTGCCTTGGACATTGCCAGCCTGAAATTTGAATCATTCATTATGGATTTTATTGCTTTTGTTTTAGATATCCTTGACTCAGAAACCAGCTTCTCAAAATATTTCTGAAGGGAAACAATTCCTTGAGTTTCAAGCAGCTCAAGGGCATGGTGGATCTTCATGACCTCTGCAAGCATTGATATTGCATTCCACACAACAAAATCCTTCTCTCCTTGTGAAATCCTGCTCCTTAGCTCTGCCTGCAGCTGCAGCAAGTCAGATTTTGAAACATACTTTACATCAGCCCTTTTCAGAATGCCTATTTTTTTCAGCTTTTCAAACCTTTCCGTTAAAAACAAGGCCAGCAACCTTTTTATGTCTGTGAAAACCTTGGGCAGCTCAACATTGGCCCACTCTATCTGCATTTCCTGTATGTATGGTTTCACGTCAGGGTCATCATCAGTCCTGACTTCAATGTCTTCGATGAACAGATTTTTGCAGACTTCCTGTATTTTTTCCATGTCGCTTCCTGGAGATGCTGTCAATGCAATTATCCTTGGAAACCTTGAAAGCTTCATGAACTGCTTTGCAACAAAAACATAGGCGTAATCTCCAACAGCCCTGTGTGCTTCATCAACTCCGAGCAAGCAAACATCTTCAAGGTTGATTGATTTGCTTATTATATCATTTTCCAATCCTTGCGGCGTTGAAAATATTATTCTTGATGTTTTCCAGAGTTCACTCCTCTTTTCAGGGCTTACCATGCCTGTGAAAACAGCAATATCCCTTTCATCAATCTCAAAGTGGTTCTTAAACACATTCATGTACTGCTCAATCAAAGGGCGTGTAGGGCCTATGAAAAGCACCTTGGAGTTCGGATAATGCTTCAGCCTTTGCGCAGTAAGCATGAGAAAGATGTTTGTCTTGCCCATTCCTGTAGGCAGCACAACTAACGTGTTTTTTTCGGCAGCCGTTGCAAGAATAGTCTGCTGGTACAGCCTTGGCTCAAAGTTCTTAATCATACAAAAGGAGAGTATTTTTGGGTTTATAAGGTTTATTGAAAATATAGAAAATCATTAACGATAACAGCCCAATAAAATATTTTTCCCTGATTCAAACAACATCTAATACTTAGTGTCCTTCAGAATCTTCTTGTCGTACAGCTTATAGCTTAATATGGCGCCTATCACAAACAATGCAACCACAACCATTCTGCTTCCGTAATAAACCCCAATCAGGTAGCCTATCACAAATCCTGCAATGATCATAACATAAGGAAACTTCATTTTGTGCTTCCTTTCGTAAATCAGCCTTCCTGCAAAAAACCCGGACAGGAATATAATAACATAGCTTATGGCTGCGCTTGGAGCCGATAATGCAACCACAATTCCAATTACCATAAGCGCCAAAAAGAAAGATTCAAACCAATTTTTGTAAAAGTCAAGCATCATAACCTCTCACTTTGGGCCTGCCCAAAGCTTCCTTTCAAAGCTTATGTAATACGTTAGCCATAAGATTATTCCGACTAAAAATGAAAGCACTAAAGCGAAAAGCAATGGTATGTCTACTATCATCATAATTGTTGAGACGGCAATTGCAGGCAATGCAAACGCATAAAGCATCCTGCTTCCGAAGTATATCTTGCTGCCGTCAAGAGGCGGGATTGGCAACAGGCTTGTTATGGCATAAACAACATTAAATATGATTGCCTTTTGTATTAAAGGATTTGGATAGAATGAATTCAGCGTTTTCAATAAGATGATGAGCATCAATGTGAAAAGAGGGCCTGCAAGGGCAACCATTGCCTGGCCGAAATAATTTATATCGTACCTAAACCATCCCAAGCGATGTCCTGCTATGTGATGGAGCATAAAGCCGCTTGGAACAATAAGCCACAAGCTGCCGTTGCTTATGAAGGCAATAATCAAAGCAAATAATAATCCATATGACCACATCTTGAACTCTATCTTGTAGCCGATGGCCAGCCCCCATAACCTTTGCCCAAAGTCATGAATAAGAATTGACAATGCAACAATCAGCACGGCATTGAACAAATTATAAATTCCCGCAGTTGCATCAAAGCTTGCTTTGCCCCATTCCTTAAAAGAAATTATGAATGCAATGACAAAAATTGCTATGATTAAGCCTCTTACCTCATGATGCGTAAATTTGTAATATCCCCTTATCTTGTCAAAAAAGTCAGCTATGTCTCCCATAATCACCAAATTGGAAATATCATATTTAAATATATCGGAATGAATATAATGCCTTATCCAACAGAAAAGCTGAAGCTTATCTCAGGTTCTTTTACCAATTCCAAAACTTCATCAACATGGCCTGCTCCCAATATAACAAGAATCTTCTTGCTGTTGCTCATCATTAATTTTCTTATATTGTGGGCAATGACAGCATTCCTTTCTTCAATCAGCACCTTGTAAAAGTTTGGGTAGCGCTCTTTTAAGCTGCTGGTTAATTTCCTGATTATCTTCTTGTCAGGAACTGTTGTCAGGTCAAACTCAATTTCATTTTTCCTTATAAATAACGCCTTAAACAGATCAGCCAAAAAATTAAATTTTTCTTTCCATGTGATTGCCTTTGAAAGCCTCTGCAAAGTGACCTCTATGTCCTGGTCTATCAACACGATTTCAATTTTTTCCCTTCTGGCAATCTTAACCGCTTCCTTCATCTCTGAGCCAGGGGCAATTCCAACAAGCTTGCCAAGCTTCCTTTCTGCCCATGCGCCAAACAGCGAAAAAAGAAATCCTTTAAGGCCAATGCTCCTTATGCTTCCCAGCTCTATTTTCCTTTGGGCTTTGCTCATTAAGGCTTGCAGCCTTTTTCTGTCCAGCTCCAAAGCTATGATTGATGGCTTTTCCTCTTCTATGTGCTTCTTCACTTCGCCAAGGCTCTGTTTTGCTATATGGGACGTGCCTAAAAACACCAGATTTTTGTACTTCACGAGTTGCAAGAAAACAACACTTTTTAAAAGGTTTTCCAAAAAGTTTAAATACTAGGCAGTAGATAAAAATATTAAATCGATAGGTTATTTAAATATTGAAAGGTGATTCAAAATGCTGAAGATGAAAAAAATAAGCGAAACATATGACATGAAGGTTTTTACCGATAATGGAGAATACTTTGGGGATGTTGAAGAGTCTATTTTGACGCAAAACAAGGTTTTTGGATGGAGAGTAAGGGCAACAAAGAATTCTTTCCTGAACAAGGTTCTTGGAAGCGCAAAAGGCGTTATTGTGCCCCACCAGCTTGTCAAGTCAGTAGGAGACATCTTAATCATAAGCAAGGCAGCTGTGCCTTCATATTCTGAAGGAGAAAGCGAATCAAAAGCCAAGGGAGAGGATTAAAAGCCCATAACCCTTGCGTTGCAGTAAGGGCAGTTCTTTGGCTTATTTGTTTCTGGATCAATCTTGAACTTGTAGCCGCAGGAAGTGCATTTATGGCTTACTCTGGATGATATTTCATCAACAGCTGTGCTGTTTGCATCAGGCTCCTGCTTGTGAAACACATCTTTTTCTATTTCCTTGTGTATTTTCTTGTTCTTGATGCAGTCCGGGCAGACAACCATCTTTAAGTCAATGTCAAGCTTCAATGAGGAAGAAGGCACTTTGTTGTCGCATTTCTTGCATGGAACCATCACATCTGCTATTTTTACCACCTATCAAAAATTTTTAATGGAGTAAATATTTAAACATTATGTTTTATCGATTTTTTATACGGCTGTGGTCCAGCGGTATAATAACGCTAAAAGACACGACCTTCCCAAGGTTGTTACCCGGGTTCGAATTGCTGCAAGCGAGCGACGTTTGCACATCGCAAGTCCCGGCAGCCGTACTTTAAATTCTTAAGATTTGTTTAAGCATAAAGAAATAAACAAAATAAGTGTGAATAATCCGGCAATACTGCTACTCATTTTTTCTTAACAGGTTTTTCCATTTTATGCTTATCATGCATGTGGTCTTTTAAGGATTTTACATGCTTATTGCAATGCGGGCATTTGCCTTCTTCAGGCGCTTCAAGATATTTTGAAGGGTTGTGCCATCCTCGTTTTACCTTAACCATGCTGATTGCTTATACGATTAGCTATTTAATTTTATCTTATATGCTTGATAGGGTTAATATCTATTTAGAAACTTATTTATACTAATCCAAATAGTTTATAGTCATGGTATGGGGCTTGTTTCATGAAATTGGAAGAAAGATAATCCACATCACAATTCTTATAGTTCTTGCAGCTTATTTCCTTATACAGGACAGCTTCATAGGCGCAGGCTACACAGCAGTGCTTGCAAAACAAGTCGCTTTGCTTTTCCTTGTGGCATTGCTTATCATCTTTTTGATGCTTGAATATTTAAGGCTTGAACTGGGATGGAAAATACCCTTCTTCTCGCAGTTTATAAGAGCGAAGGAGCAGCACAGGATGTACGGCGTCATTTATTTCTTATCAGCAACAATAATATCGCTTGCTGTCTTTGACTACAAGATTGCCTTGGCAGCTTTGCTCATGACAACTTTTGGCGACATGGTGGCTGCATTGGTGGGAAAGAGATATGGCTCAACCTTGATTTACAGGAACAAGACATGGGCAGGATTTTTGGGAGAGATGGCAACAAATCTGATTGTGGGGTTCATAATACTTGACAGCATATACATTATCTTAGGAATGGCAGTTGTTGCAACTATAGTAGAAACTTGGGTGGATGAGCTTGATGACAACCTGCTCATCCCGCTGTTCTCCGGGTTTGCAGGACAACTTATTTTATTCAGTCTGTGATTTTTGCAACCAACTGCTGCTCTTCTATCGGCTCGACCACCTCAAACATTGCCCTTAAGCCATTTTTCAAAGAAGACTCGTCGCATACCTTGTGATGCGTATGCGGGAAAACAATCCATTTCTTGTCCATGCCTGAAAAAGGGTTGACAAATATTATGTTGAGGAACTTAAAGCCAATCAGCCTGTTCCAGTTTTTTATTACAATATCAAAATTCTCTTTTGAGTTCAGGGTTACAATGCTGAAATAAGAGTTGCTGTTTAATTTTTGGATGATTGCGTCAATGTCAGCAATATTTGCGGCAATTATGAAATACTGCTCCCTGTCCTTGTATCTGACATAAAGGTCAAAGCCATGGCTTTTTCATAGTAGTTACAATGTAACTACACTAGTAAATAAAGATTTCGCTACTTGAGAATATAGGTCAAAATTGCTTCAGAAAAGTGAACTACTACGGTTAATACAATATTGGAGGAGATGCGTAAGGCATACCTAACGATGCTAATGCAACTGCAATCAAAACAGTAGCTAGACCAGCTGCATGTTGCATTCTCCCGGAAAATATCCCCCTTGTAGAAGATGGAGCATGGCTTTGTTTTTTTGGTTGATATTTTGCAAGAATCCCTTCCAAATCTTGCTGCATTTGTTGTGGAGACGGGCGTCCTTTTGCATAATTTTCAGTCATAAATTTATCTGCTTGTCTTTTTACATCAGTTGGTAAAGTATTGTAGTAAGCGAATGCTGGTTTGTAGGCATCGTCTGGGTATTCAGCCATTTTTCAATCACTTAGATTCAATAATTATCAATATAATCAAAAAATAACCTAAAAACCAGCTTAATCATTCTCCACTCTTGGAGCCAGTATAAAAGAAAGCATCACCTTGTCAACAGTCTTGTACTCAAGCTTTAAAGGATAGTCCTTGCTGAACTGTATAACAACATCATCACTAAGTTTTGAGCCGTTTATCATCTTTTTCAGATATTCAATGCTGTATTTTGCCTTTATCTTTTCATCGCCATCTATGCTTATCTTTGTGGCATCATCTTCCCTGATTTCAATCCTAGCTCTATTTAAATCCCCTTCCGCCTGCAAAATGAACTTTTTCGGCTCTGCGATGAATGCAACGCTTTCTCCAACAACATCCACATCAGCAATTGCTTCGTTCAGCACGCTTGACGAGGTTTTTATAGTGACCGGAAATTTCAAGTCAGGCACTTTCTGCTCTTTTTCTTCCAGATCAATTATCGGAAGATTAAATGTCCTTGTTGTTGCGCTTTCCAGCTGTATCTTTAGCCTGTTGTCATCATCCATCTCAATAGTTAGCATGTCTTTTTGGGACGCCCTTCTTAATACCTGCTTTAAATTGCTCAGGTTGATTCCTATTTCAATGTCTTTTTTGACATCATACTCTGAGAAGGAGCTGCTAAGCAGCTTGAAAACAACCATTGCAACATTTGCAGGGTCCATTGCCACTAATTCAATGGCATTTGGAGTTATCTTAAACCTGGCTTCATTTACCAAATCAGAAATAATACTTATGCTTTCCTTTAAGTAGCTTGGTTCTGCTAGAGTTAATCTCATATTTACCCCCTCTGAGAAGTTATCTCGTGTTATTTATAAGATTTTTGGTTTTCAAGAAATAGAAATACTATGTTTGTGAGATATGTCTAAAATGTCTTACATATTTTGGCGCATGTTCATCCACATAAGAGATTAAAGCCCTTCTAATGTCAGAATTAACTGCATGAGGCGTTTCTTTCCTTACATGCCATCCATCAACTACAATATAATGTCCAGCATCCATGTGCATTTGAGGGTAAAGACCAATTAAACGTCTTAAACCTTTTAGGGGCTCTTTCTCAAATTTTCTTCTATATAACAAAATCTTTCCTTGGTTAACTAAACCAGCAATTACAGGACTTGGAACTTGAGCGCTCTCGTCACATATAACTTCAACATTAACATCTCTATCAATAGCATCTTTAATTTGTCTGACTACCATTTCATTCCCGTATAGTTTTGGATCAAAAGGACCATCATAAATCAATACCTCTTTCGTAGCTGCTTGAAGTAACTTTTCCGTAGATTCAATAGCACTTTCTAAGTCCATAAGGCTAACAAAAATAGACAGATATATAAATATTTTTATAGTTTATCTAAAGTTTAATCCTTTCCCCATTGCCCATGACATGCACATTTGTGCCTTTTTTGTATCCCATTTCAACTGCAAGGTCAGCCAATGCGCTTGTCATCCTTAGTTCGCCATGGGCGGGTATTATATGCTGCGGCTTTACAAGATTTATCAAGTCCCTTAAGTCTTCCCTTGCCGCATGCCCGCTTTGGTGTATGTCCTTGAAGATTCTGACATTGAAGGTTCTTAAATCAGCTTCAAGCTTCTGCCTGTTTGCTATATTTGTTGGAGTTGGTATTGTTTTGCATGAAAATATGACATGGTCTTCCGGAAAGAACTTGAATTTAAGCTCACCATTCATCATCTTTGCAAGAGTTGACTTTGGCTCGCCTTGATGGCCTGTGACCACCATCAAATATTTGCCCCTGTCTTTTGCAATCTTATTTAATTTTCTTTTTATCTGCCCGCTGAACTTCAAAATCTCAACTTTATTGGTGAACTTTGCAATGCCTGTTGCTTCTGCCGCCCTTACATACTTTGCCATTGAGCGGCCCATGAAAACAATCTTCCTGTTCATTTTCTGGCCGAACTCAACTATTGAATTAAGCCTTGCAATATGGGATGAAAATGTTGTAACAACAACATGCTTGTTTTTTGAGTCAATGCCAAGCATGACTTCTCTCAGCATCTCTTTTGCAATAGATTCAGATGGCATTTTCCTTGCATCAGCAGCATAGGTTGAATCGCATATCAAGGCAAGAACTTTTTGCTTTCCAAATTCTTCCAATCTTTTGAAATTTGGCTTTTGGCCGAGGGTTGGAAACAGGTCAAGCTTGAAGTCATTTGCATAAAGTATGATTCCTTCTTTTGTATGCAGCGCAATCATCACAGTATGGGGTGTTGAATGGGTCATGTGCACAAACTCTATTTTGATATTATTTGATGCCTGAAATGAGGAATTTGCGGACATGCTTCTTATTTTATTGTTTAGCTTAATCTTGTCTTCTGTAAGAATGCCTTTCAGAACCTCTGATGTGAATGGAGTGCACATAATCGGAGCTTTGAAGTTGTTCGCAAGGTAGGGAATTGCGCCCAAGTGGTCAAGATGGGCATGCGTTGGCAGAATCATCTTTACATTATTTTTCCAGTCTTCAATTGCGGAAATGTCAGGGACAGCTCCTGCCCTCATAAGCTCTTTTGGGCTGATGTCAACTATATCCTCATCTTGGGTATACTTGACATAGTTCTCAAGATGAATTCCCAGGTCAAGAACATAAATCTCATCACCAATCTTGACAGCAGTGGAATTCTTTCCGACTTCGTTATATCCCCCTACAGTGCAGATTTCAACCATTGTTTTCAGAAAAAGGAAGTTTGTTTAAAAAAGTTTGTGAAAAATGCGGGGAGCAGGATTCGAACCTGCGAAGGCACTAAGCCAATAGATGGCTCATAAGTACTTCATCAGCCTTTTGAGCTTTGTTACTTCAAACTTGAGTATGGATGTTTAGCACCTTTGGATGCCAACCGCTATCCCGTTTGGCCGCTCCGGCATCCCCGCATATGGTTTAGGGTAAGATTTTGGTTTAAAAAGCTTTGCTGGTAGATAAAATTACAGTAATTAAAATCAATTAAAAATTATAAAAAATCCAGAAAATCGAGAGCGACTTTTATAAGTAAAAGTGAAGAAAGTAAACCGCTTTTGATGTTTATTGTAATGTATGGCGAAGCGTTGCGATATGGCAGAAAATCAATGCTGAGCACAAAATATTGTTGCGAAGCAACGGATTGAAATAATAAAGAAAATAAAAATATCAAATCTTTCAAGTCAAACTCTTCAGTTTG
The DNA here is from genome assembly GCA_018303655.1 of Candidatus Woesearchaeota archaeon. Taxonomy (GTDB): domain Archaea; phylum Nanobdellota; class Nanobdellia; order Woesearchaeales; family GW2011-AR4. The sequence continues at coordinate 22,666 of JAGVXT010000023.1, read as the reverse complement.
CTTTCAATCGCGCTAAGCTCATTCTCCAGCCTGTCAACTTCTGTCAGCTCCTTTTTAGGCTCTTTTTGCTGTTTTTCCTCAGAAGCTTCCATTTTTTTCTTTTTCTTGCGATGCGCCTTGGACTGTGGGGAAGCCCTTGCAGCAGTCGCCCTTAAATTCGTCTGCGGCAGCTTAAGCTTTAGGTTTCCGAGAATTTTGTTTGCCTGCTTGATAAGCACACCAAGGTGGTGGATTTTTTCAAGCTTTTTGTGTCTCATCTGCTTGAATTTCTCAAACCTGTGCAGCGTCTCAACTACCTCCCTCAATGTTTCAAGAATGTCCTTTCTCACTTCAGCGGGTTTCTTTACCTGGACAAAAAAAAGCTCGCTGCTCTGCTCTTTTGCCTTTACCATGCCTGTTCTGGCTCAAACATTATCCTGTCTATTCCGTCTATCTTTTTTTCTATCTCGTTTATTGTGCTGTTCCACATTGCAAGCTCCGCATCCTCCTCATTTCTAAGCCCGTTTATATCCCCCAGTGTGGCCCTTATTTCCTTTACCTTGCTTTTTATCATCTCCAAAACATCCAAAATCTCCTTGTACTCGTCAACCTTCACGAAAACAGGCATGCCGCTTTTTTCACCTTTCATTTTTACTCACCCTTATCCTCGAATAAAGTTTTATCAACAAAAATAAGCTTTCTCTGCAAATCCTCAAGAGAACTCTTCACATTGTCAAATGACTTGTCCTTTGCATTTTTTATGCTTTCCATTTTCATCAATGCCTCCTCGGATTTTTTTAAGTTGCCCTTTATCATGCTGATGCTTCCAAGCGTTGCCTTGAAATTGTCAACGCTGACATAAATTGTTTTTGCGCTTGGTCTTTCCCTCAAAGCACTTTTTTCATGGCTGAAAAGCCTTCCGGCAGCCTTTGGATAAATATCCTGCTTGATTTCAGGCTCTTCTTCAGCAGGTTGCTCTTCAGCAATGCTTTCCTGCTCTGGCTCCGGTTCAGGCATTGATGGCGTAGTTTCAGGAACTGCAAAAGGAGCTTTTATAGGCGGAATAGGAGGCATTGGTTTTTCCTCCATCTCAAGAAAGCTTGGAAATTCCATAGCATCTTCTTTGCTTTCTGGAGCGTTTTGCTCTTCTTCAAGAAAATCAAATTTTGGCATTTCCTCTTTTGGAGCGGAAATCTTCTCATCCCCAAAATCCGGAAAATCTGGCAGCTCCGGCATATTGTCCTCAAATCCCCCTAATGCAGGGGGCGCAGGAGGCAAATCCAACTCATCCAAAGTGTCCTTTTTCTCCCTCTTTAAGAATTTTAAAAACCCCACTTGTACTCACCCTGTCATATATATTAACCCGTTCTTATTAAAATTTTTGTTAGCATTAATAAATAGTAAAGAATATAAACATAATTACACAAGGCATGAATTTCATCAAAATGCAGAAGCATCAAAATGGAAAATTGGTATTTGCCCTTATTTTTGCGATGTTATTGGCTCATGTTTCTTTTGCCCAGCAGCCATCATGCGATTACAAAGTTGAGATTCTTGTTGATGGCGAAGAGTTTGAAATGGAAGATTTCAAGTGGCGCATGAGAGCCATTAAAATAGAAGGCAAGTCCACAAACATAACAGGCACAGCCAAAATAATGGATTCAGATGACAAAACAGTAAAAACCTACAAGCCGTGGACAGATGATTCAATTGCAAAGCAGAAAACCTCAAGCGAATATTCTCCAAACCTTAAGCCGGGAGAATATGAAATAACCGCTGAAATAAATGTGGAGTGTGATGACACAAGCAAGTACAACAATGAAGACACCAGGAAAATAACAATAAAAGGCGCAACACAGGATACAACAAATAAGGAAGCCAAAAGCGACGATACCGAAACAGAGCCTGTAAATTCATTTGTCAGCGATGCTGAAAAAGAGCAAATCATAATTAAAACAACAAAAACAGCTCCAAAACCAGCTGATGAAGAAGCAGAAAACACCATTCAGTTGACAAACAAAAATGCCCAAAAAACCCAGCAACAACCAATAACCTCAAACACAATACAAGCTCCTCAAATTGTTTATGAGTCAAGCGGCGAAAGGGCAAAAACATGGATAATGATTTTTCTCCTGACATTGTCAATTTTATTTAATATTATACTAATATGGAGGAGATAACCCAAACTTAGGATGGTTGCAAAGATTTTTAAACAAATATATATCCTGAAATCTTATGGCAGAAGCTGAAAAGCAAGGCGAGCATGCGCATATAAGATGCAGGACTATCATTGAAGTTTTAGGCAAGCCAAAAGAGCATGTGGAGAATGCTATAAAGGAATATATAGAGCACATAAAGGAAGATTCTGAGCTTGTAATCCTGAATGAAGATTATTCTGAAATAAAAGAGCAGGGGCCATTATGGAGCAAATTTGTTGAGCTTGAGCTTGTCATAAAAGGAACTAAAAAATTAATCTCATTTTGCTTTGAGTACATGCCTTCTTCGCTTGAGGTTGTAAAGCCGGAGCATTTTATAATGACAAACCCGGAGCTTTCGAATTTTTTAAATGACCTGCAGGCTCGCTTGCATAGTGTTGACATGATTGTCAAGCAGCAAAAGGCAGAGAATGATTTTTTAAAGTACAATATGAATGCGATATTACATAATGCAATATTGATCTGCTTAAAAGTAAGCAAGCTAAATTTAGGGCAACTTTCCCAGATAACAGGTGTTGAAAAGAAAGAGCTTGAAGTCTTTGTTGAAAAGCTTCTCAAGGAAAACAAGATTAAAAAAGAGGATGAATTGTACACTTTAGCATGATGCCGGAGCTTAAGAAACCAGGCGTGAAAAGCAAGGTAGAGGCAGTTCTTTTTTCCACAGGCAACAGGATAAGCCTTGAAGAGATAAGCAGGCTGTGCCGCTCAAGAAAAGAGGATGTGATTGCAGCGCTTAAAGAGTTGCAAAAAGAGTATGACGAAAAGCAATCTAGCTTGATGATGGTTGAAGAAGGGGAATTCTGGAAGTTTGCTGTTCGAGACCATTTCATACCAATGGTAAGGAAGATTGTGACAGAGACAGAGCTTACAAAAAGCGTGCTAGAAACATTGTCTGTTATAGCATTCAAGTACCCAATCCTGCAGTCAGACATGATAAAAATAAGAACTAATAAAGCTTATGACCATCTTGTTGAGCTGGAAAAATCCGGCTACATAACAAGGCAGAAGCACGGAAGAACAAATTTAATCAAATTGACTGATAAATTCTTCAAGTATTTTGACCTAACAGAAGAAAAACTCAGAGAGCAGTTCAAGGACTTTGGCAGCATAGCAAAAGCAATAAAGGACAAGGAAGAGGAGGTTGAGCGCATAAAAGAAGAGCAGCGCCAAAAGGCAGAAGATCTGAAAAAAGAGGATGAAAAAATAAAGAAAGAAATAGAGTCTATGGACGAGGCTGAAGAAGAATTTGAAGTTCCGTTGAAAACTTATGAGGCAAAGTCAAAAGAGCTTATTTCCAAAGAATTTGAAAAAGAAGGAAACTTGATTGTTGAAAAGGAAAAGCTAGGCGATATGGAAATTATTGGGGAAGAGCAAAAACAAAAGAAAGAAGCAAGAATAAGCGAGCAAGCGCAAGCAACAGAACAGCCATCTCAAATAATTCAACAGCAAAAAACTGAAGAACAGCAGACTAAAAAACAAAAAAAGAAAAGCGAAGGCATCAAGCTGACTCCTGAAATGGAAAAAGCTGTTGATAAAAAAGTTGAAGAGATGCTTAATCCGCAGCAAAAGCCGGAAGAAAAAAAGGAGAATTGATTTTCAATTTTTTAAAAATATTAAAATTAAATGCGTTGGGAAATAAAAAGCAAAATCACAAAAACATCAAATTTACATTACCAAAACAATAACAAAAACCCAATATTGAAAAAATAAATTAAAAATGTTTCTTCTACAATGCCCTAAATGCAAGAACAGGATGAAATATCAGAGCAAAGATATCTATCTAACTAAAAAAAAGAAGAAGTGTGTTTACTGCAACCACAGCTTTTATGTGAGCAATTCAATTGTGAACAAAATTTAGGGATTGTATTAATTATTTTCTATATAGAAAATTTCCATATAGCAAATAATATAAAAACGTAACCATTATAAAGCGTAAAATACACCATTTTATAGACGATAAAGTGGTTTTGAAATTCTCACAAAAATGACCGAAGAAACAGAGCAAAAATTAGGCACAAGAATAGTGCCAAGAGTTATTCAGGAAGAGATGAAGCAGAGCTACCTGGATTACTCCATGTCTGTCATAGTTGGCAGGGCTTTGCCTGATGCAAGGGACGGCTTAAAGCCTGTTCACAGGCGTGTTTTGTTTACAATGTGGGAGATAGGCTTGCTGCATAACAAACCATTCAAAAAATCCGCTAATGTGGTAGGAAACTGCATGGCACGTTTTCATCCCCATTCTGATTCAGCCATTTACGACACTCTGGTCCGTTTAGCCCAGGACTTCTCAATGAGATATCCTTTGATTGACGGGCAAGGCAATTTTGGCTCTGTTGACGGCGACCCTCCGGCTGCAATGAGGTATACGGAATGCAGGCTGAAAAAGCTGGCAGAGGAAATGCTCGAGGACATTGACAAAAGAACTGTGCGCTTCATTCCTAATTTCGACAACAGCGCAACAGAGCCGATTGTGCTGCCTTCGAAATTGCCTAACCTGCTGATTAACGGAAGCTCAGGAATTGCAGTTGGGATGGCAACAAACATTCCACCTCATAACATTGGAGAGGTAATCGATGCTGCAATAAAGCAGATACAAAATCCTGATTTAAGCATAGAAGAGATAATGCAGATTATCCATGGTCCTGATTTCCCGACAGGAGCGTTCATTTGTGGCAGGAATGGCATTAGAGAAGCGTACTCAACCGGAAGGGGCAAGATTCTTGTAAGGGCAAAAACAAGCATTGAGCAAGGCAAAAACAAATCAATAATTGTTGTTAATGAAATACCTTTCATGGTCAACAAGTCAGAGCTTCTTGAGGAGATAGCAGGCCTTGTGAGCGACAAGAAAATCATCGGCATTTCTGACTTAAGGGACGAAAGCGACAGGCACGGAATAAGGGTTATTATAGAACTTAAGAAAGACGCCGATGTCAATGTTGTGCTTAATCAATTATTCCAGCACACAAGGATGCAGACAACATTCGGCATCATAATGCTTGCTCTTGTCAACAACGAGCCGAAAGTGCTTAACCTCAAGCAGCTAATTCATTATTACATTGAGCACAGGAAAAATGTTGTCAGGAAAAGAACTTTGTTTGACCTGAACAAGGCACAGACAAGGGACCATATCCTTGAAGGATTGATAGTTGCATTAGCCAACATAAATAATGTAATTAAATTAATCAAGGACAGCAAATCAGTGGAGAATGCAAAGCATGCCTTGACATCAAGCTTTAACCTTACAAACGAGCAGGCTGTTGCAATCTTGGAGATGAGGCTGCAAAGGCTGACTTCTCTGGAGCAGGAGAAAATAAAACAAGAGCATGCTGACTTGCTGAAGCTGATTGAAGAGCTTGAATCAATATTGTCAAACCCTCAAAAAATAATTGACATAATCAAAAAAGAATTAAGCAAGCTGAAAGAAGAGTATAATGATCCAAGAAGAACGCAGATTATAGAGCTTGAAAGCGCAGAGCTTGAAACTGAGGACCTGATAAAAGACGAGGAAATGGCAATAACAATAACAAACTCCGGCTACATAAAGAGGCTGCCGCTGCAGACTTACAAGCTTCAGCACAGAGGCGGCAAGGGAATCATCGCAACAACAACAAAAGACGAGGACATCGTAAAGGACATTTTTGTTGCAAGCACCCATTCCTACATCCTTTTCTTCACGAACAAGGGAAAAGTGCACTGGATTAAAGTCTATAATCTTCCGGAAGCAAGCAGGCAGGCAAGAGGCAAGGCCATTGTCAATCTTCTTGAGCTGCAGAATGAAGAGATTGTAACAGCTTTTGTGCCTATAAGGAATTTTGACAATACGCATTACCTCATTATGGCTACAAAAAAGGGTACTGTTAAGAAAACAGAGCTTATGGCTTACGGCAATCCAAGAAGGCATGGCATTGTTGCAATCACCATTGAACAGAATGATGAGCTGATTAATGTTGAACTGACGGATGGAAACCAGCAGATAATATTAGCGACAAAAAATGGGAATGCAGTAAGGTTTGAAGAGCGGAATGTAAGGCCTACAGGAAGGTCTGCCCAAGGAGTCAGGGGAATAAAACTAGATGACAATGATGAGGTTATAGGAATGGTTGTTGCATCGGATGAAAAAACACTCCTTAGTGTAACAGAAAACGGCTATGGCAAAAGAACGCCAATAGCAGAGTACCGCTTGATTAACAGGGGAGGCTCCGGAGTCATCAACATACAATGCAGCGAAAGAAATGGCAATGTTGTTTCCATATGCCCTGTGACGGAAAATGATGACATTATTTTTATAAGCAAAAATGGAATTATAATAAGAGTGCCTGCAGCTGATATATCCGTCATTGGAAGAAACACACAAGGAGTTACTATAATGAAACTGGAAGCAGGAGACAAGGTCGTGAGTGCTGTAAAGGTGCCGAGAGAAAATAATGGAAAGTAATTTTTAAAAAATTAAAATGGGTTTTGTTGAATTTTCGAGTGGAGATGTAAACTACATATTTCAAGGAGTTAACCATTTTCTTGCCAGAATACAAGACGGAATATTCAGAGGCATTGATGCATTAGTGATAGAAAAATTTTTCGGCATAGATTTTGCTCCAGATGGATGGGGCGAACGATTCCTTTTTACATCCTTTTTCGGTACTAAAAGGCTTGTACAACAACTGAAGGAAGAAAGAACGCCTGTTTACTGTGTAGATGTGGCTACTGAGCATTCAGACGCAGGATTTTTTTTGATGCACCGTCATTACGCTATTATTGGTACGCACTTGTTTATCAATTTAGTAAAGGCAGAGTTCCACCTCAAATTCAACAATATATGGGTGAGTTAAGTCATCAGGAACAAGACCCGGAAATTTCAGCAAGAAGTGCAATATCTGCCGAAAAGATAGTGGTTTCTCTTGTAGGTAAAATCAGACAAGAAAGGAACATAAGAAATAGAAGATTGAGATTTGGATTACTTTATGGATTTGGTCATATCGACATAGTTGATTACTTAACATCTAGTCAAAGAAGGACAGAGGCAATATCCCACCATCAAGAACGAGGATTTAATGGATTGGTAACCGAAGACTTAGATACCCTGCTAAAATATGAGTATGTCCCTCCCGATAGCACAAATCCAAGTTGGGGATGGAGAGCAAAGATAGAAAATATGGGACTGTTCGATGGTACTAAACTAAAAAAAATTTCTTAAAACAATACAAAACCCAAACTTTTTTATAGCAATTAAATTTGATTTCTATCTATGAAAAGCATCAAATCCGTGCTTAATGAAGTGCTTATGGAAATACAGCCCGATAGGAATTACGAGAAGGAAATATTTGAAAGACTAAGCTTAATAATCAGGAAAATCAACCAAGGCCAAAAAAATATCAAGGCAATCCTAGGAGGCTCAGGCGCAAAAGGCACTTGGCTCAAGACTTTTGATGCTGACATTTTTGTCTTGTTTGGCTACAAAAAATTCAGGGACAAAAGCGACAAATTGTCAGATATTTTGGAAAAAATACTCAAGAAGAAATTCAAAAATATATCAAGGCTGCACGGCTCAAGGGACTACTTCCAGATCAAGCAGGGAAACTTTACTTTTGAGATTGTTCCCATATTGAAAATCCAAAAGTCAGAGCAGGCAAAAAACATAACTGATGTAAGCCCCTTGCACTCAAGATGGGTTGCAAAGCACAAAAAGCTGATTAGTGAAATGAAACTGACAAAGCAGTTCTGCCAGGCCCAAAATGTCTACGGCGCTGAAAGCTACATAATGGGATTTTCCGGATATATATGCGAGATACTCGCAGTTTATTACGGATCTTTTTTGAATTTGATAAGAAATGCCTCGAAATGGGACGATAAAATTGTAATTGATGTGCAAAAATATTACAAAGGAAAAGATGTATTCAAGCTCGTCAATACATCAAAGCTTATATCTCCGTTGATAGTCATTGACCCTGTGCAGAAAGACAGGAATGCAGCAGCTGCATTAAGCGCTGAAAAATTCGAGGCTTTCAAAAAAGCTGCAAAAGAATTCCTGAGAAAGCCGTCAAAAGAACTTTTTTCCAGGAAAGACCTGAGATTGTTGTTTTTGAAGGAAAAAGCAGGCAATGCAGAACTAATAATGATCAAAACATGCCCGTTAAGCGGAAAAACGGATGTTGTTGGCAGCAAATTACTGAAAATCCATTGGTTTTTGAATGGAAAACTGCGAAAGCACGGCTTCAAGATTAAAAAAGCTGACTGGGAATGGGATAAAAAGCATGATGCGGTATTTTATTTTTTATTTGAGAAAAAGCCATTGCCGAAAACTGTTGAGATTTGGGGCCCGCCTATTAACATAAAGCAGCATGTTGATAACTTCAAGAAAGTGCATAAAAAAACATTCATTAAGAAAAACAAAATATATGCGATGGAACAGAGGAATTTCACAAAACCAATTGAATTATTAAAGAGTATTGTCAAAGAACGGTTTGTAACGGAAAGATGTAAAACTCTAAAAATTGAAGTTCTCTAAAATGCAGGCAATAATACTCGCGGCTGGAAAATCTACAAGAGCATATCCACTGACACTAACAAGGCCAAAGCCTTTGCTTAAAATTGCAAACAAAACTTTGCTGGAGCATAATCTGGACAATCTGAATGACATTGTGGATGAAGTCATCATTGTTATAGGTTACAAAAAAAATTTAATCAAAAAACATATTGGAAGCAAGTATAAAAACCTAAAGGTAAAATATGTTGTTCAAAAGCAGCAGCTTGGAACTGGAAACGCTTTATTAATGGTGGAAAAACACATCAAAAATAATTTCATCTCTTTGTATGGGGATGATGTTTATTCCAGAGAAGACTTTGAGAATGTCATCAAAAACAAATATTCAATTTTAACTGCAAAGGTAAATAATCCAGAATTATTTGGAGTTATCATTGAGAAAAATGGCATTCTTATTGACTTAATTGAAAAACCACAAAAATTTGTTTCTAATTTAGTCAATACAGGCTTGTATCAACTAGATAAAAATATTTTTCAATTATTGAGAAGTTTTAAAAAATCCAAACGAAATGAATATGAGCTTACAGATGCAATAAAAATATTTTCTAAAAATAATAAAATTCACTGCGTTAAATCAAAACAATGGCTTCCAATAGGCTATGCCACAGACTTATTAAACGCAGACAAAATATTAAGGAAATCAGCAAAAATCAAAGATTTTTGCGACACAGAAAATCCAAAAGATTTTCTCGTGAACAAAAATATTGTTGGCAAAAATTCGAAAATATACGGAAATGCCAAAAATTCCAGTATCGGGAGTAATTGTGTTATAAAAGGCAATGTTGAAGATTCAATTATAATGGATAACTCTGCCATTGAAAAAAACTCCGTCATTAAAAACTCCGTCATAGGAGAAAAAACCCATATTGACGGCAAAATATACAACTCCATCATAGCGGACAATTCAAAAATAATAAATTCCATCATTAAAAATTCCAGAATTTGGCCGAACAAGAAAATTTCAAATAAAGCTGTGGAGCATGATGTTCAATGATAGTTGAAAAGATTGTTGAGTACATAACAATTGGCATTTCCGCAGGCGGCTATTTCGGCCTGTTTATGCTTATGGCACTGGAAAGCATGATTGCTCCTGTGCCAAGCGAAGTTGTGATGCCGTTTGCGGGCTACTTGGTTCTACAGGGCAGGTTTAATTTCTGGATTGCAGTTTTAGTCAGCGGCTTGGGCTCTGTTTTCGGATCTTTAGCCTCTTATTACATAGGAGATTATCTTGGCAGGCCTTTTGTGATGAAATTCGGAAAATACCTCTTGCTTGAGGAAGAGCACCTTGAATGGACTGAAAAATGGTTTAAAAAGCAAGGTGAAAAAACAATCTTCATAAGCAGGTTTGTGCCTGTTGTCAGGCACCTGATTTCGATACCGGCAGGCATTGCGAAGATGTCCTTGCAAAAATTTACCATTTACACTTTTGTTGGGGCAACGATATGGAACCTTATTTTGTTGTACGCAGGCTTTAAATTGGGTGAGCACTGGGACAAGATTCATGAGTTTTCCAAAGAGCTCGACATAATGTTTGTCATTGCCGTTGTATTGTTTTTTGCATACTTTGTGTGGAAACACCACAAAAAACATAAAAAATGAAAAAGATTAACAATACTTTAATATTGATAACTGGAATTTTGCTTTTTCTTGTGTCTTATAATTTTGACCAGCAGGCAAGCCTGTTTTTTAAGTACGCAAAATTTGCGTTTTTAGATTTTGTTCTCGGAGTTATCACAAACTTTGGAATAGTTGTTGTGGTAATGCTGCTTATTCCCTCAGTTATCTTTTATAAAAAAAACAAGAAAATCATGTATTTGCTGTGGTTAGCTTTTTTTATTTCAATAATTGTGGCTTTCATAATTAAGTTAATTGTCTTAAGGCAAAGGCCTATAGACACATTCACCTACCCTTTCACTAACGTACTGAATTATTCTTTTCCAAGCATGCATGCAATGGCTATATTTTCATTATTGCCGTTGCTGGTTAAGCATTTGCCAAAGCAAAAGCATCTCTGGATTGGATTTGGGCTTTTGGCTGTGTTTAGCAGGATTTATTTCGGGTTCCACTTCTTGAGCGATGTTGTTTTTGGAGCATTGGCTGGTTATTTCATCGAAGATTACCTGTTAAAATTATATGAAAAGAAAAAATATGGAAGTAAACAAATTTGAATGGAACAGGCAGCTTTTCCATATTTTTTTGGGAATAGGAATTGTTGCATTGCTGGTTTATGACTTAATCGACAGAAATAAAATACTGATTATTGTTATCATTGGACTGGTTTTATCTTATCTCAGCACAAAACTTAAGATTCCAGTTATAAGCATACTATTAAAAAAATTTGAGCGCGGGGAAGACACGAAAAAATTTCCCGGCAAGGGCATGATATTCTATTTTATAGGAAGTTACATCTCATTATTATTGTTTCCAAAAGATATAACAATGGCTTCCATCATGGTCTTGGCGCTTGGAGACTCAATCTCGCATTTGTGTGGACTGCATTTCGGCAAAACAAAGCACCCATTTTCTAAAACAAAATTTATTGAAGGGACAATTGCAGGCATAATATCCGGGTTCATAGGCGCTTTTGTGTTTCTGCCATGGCATGAGGCATTTCTGGCATCTTTGGCAGCAATGGCTGTTGAGGCAATCGAGATCAAAATAGGCGCTGAACAAATTGACGACAATTTGATAGTGCCTTTTGTTGCTGGAGCTGCTGTATGGCTGGTTAGATTGATTTAGCAATACTTTTATAAACAAATCTTCTTTATCTATACCCTTTTAAAAAATGCTAAGCGAACAACTAAAAGAAATTTTCCTGAAAAACAAAGACCCTTTTGCAGACATACTTGGGCAGGATAGTGCAAAGCAGGGCATCAAGTCGGCATTGCTCATGAACAGGCACATCATAATATCCGGAGCGCCTGGAATTGGCAAGACAACACTGGCAAAAAACATAGCAAAATTATTGCCAGACATTGATGTTGTTGAAGGCTGTAGCTATCATTGCATTCCTTCAAACCCGGTATGCCCTTCATGCGGGCAGTCAAAAAAGCATAAAACCATAAGGCTGGACGGCATAAAGAGATTTGTAAGAATCCAGGGATCACCAGATTTGACAGTTGAAGACCTGCTTGGCGATATTGATCCTATTAAAGCTTTAAAATTCGGGCCTTTAAGCCTTGAAGCGTTCACGCCCGGAAAGATATTCAAGGCAAACAACGGAATTCTGTTTTTTGATGAATTGAACAGGTGTCCTGAAAAGCTTCAGAATGCATTATTGCAGGTTCTTGAGGAAAGAAAGGCAACAATCGGCTCTTACGATGTTGATTTTGACGTAAACTTAATATTTATCGGCACAATGAATCCAGAGGATAGCTCTACAGAAAAGCTAAGCGATGTTCTGCTTGACAGGTTTGACATTGTCTATATGGATTATCCTGAGAGCATTGGAATTGAGAAGAAAATTGTTTCAATGAAGGGCATAAAATTGACAAACGTCAATGACGAAATGCTGAATTTAATGGCCTATTTCATAAGACTGCTGAGGCAGGATGAAAAACTGGAAAAAAAGCCAAGCGTAAGGGCATCAATCGGCTTGTACGAAAGATCGCAGTCAAATGCTTTGATTAATGGAAGGAAAAATGTGCAGTTTGAAGACATAAAAGACGTGCTTGTTTCTGTTTTGTCCCACAGGATAAGGCTGAAGCCAAGCGTGAGATATTTGCAGAGCATTGAGGATTATATTAAAGAGCAGTTCCACAAAAATGTAGAAGCAGTTAAATGGCAGAACCATTTGGAAACAGAGCAAGAAGCTGGTGATTTACGGTAGCGAAGAAATGTCGGCAAATCGCAAAGCGATTTCCGAGCATGCTCAAAAATCTTCGATTTTTGACAAGTTAGAAATAAAAGAATTCTCAAAAGCAGAAGAATTATCCGGAAAATTAGCGTTCCAGCAGCTTGAAGACAAGTTCATGCACTCTGTCCTTGATAACGACAAAAAAGTGATTGACAACGGCAAGCTTATAAGCGACGCAATCAACCAAGGCATGAGCTCTTTTTCCCCTGACCTGATGTTTGAGCAGCTTGTCAAGAACTATACCATTGCAAAGCAGATCTATGGTGAATCCATTATAAGGCTTGTTTCAGGATACGAGCCTGATTATGTCAAAAAGAACATCGGCATTCCGGAATTCCAGAAAGAGCTGAAGGAAAAGATACAGCAGAAGATTGAAGGCCTAAAGGAAGAAGGATTTTTGCTGAAAGATGATTCTTTGTCAGAAAAAGGCATTGAATTAGCGTCTCTTGTTTTGTACTTTGAGGAGCTTGACAAGATAGTGCCGAAAGGCATTGTTGGGGAGAAAATCAGCAAAAAAACCTTTATTTATGGCGAAAAGGAAAACTCAAGATTGTACAAGAAAGGCGACAGGTACAGGGACATTGCGCTGAAAAAATCTGTCAAGCTTGCTGTAAGAAGAGGCCACGGCTATTTTGGCGATAAAGATTTGCAGGTTTATGAAAAGCAGAGCAAAGGCCAGACTTATATTGTTTATGCGCTTGACGCGTCCGGCTCAATGAAAGGAAAGAAGATTGAGGCGTGCAAGAAAGCAGGAGTTGCTTTGGCATACAAGGCAATCAATGAAAAGGACAAGGTTGGATTGATTGTTTTTGGCTCTGAAGTGAAGGAAGTGATAGAGCCAACAGTTGATTTCACAAGGCTGCTAAAGGAAATAACAAGAATAAAGGCATCAAAAGAAACAGACATTGTTTCAACGCTGCAAAAAGCAATAGAGATGTTTCCAAGCGAGAACATAACAAAGCATTTGATTTTGATAACAGACGCATTGCCGACAAAAGGCGATGAGCCAGAAAAATCAACGCTTGAAGAGGCGTCAATCGCAAGAAGCAAAGGCATAACAATCTCATTGGTTGGCATCAATCTGGACGAGAAAGGAAAGCAGCTTGCAGAGAAAATAGTTGAGCTTGGAGAAGGAAGGATGTATATTGTAAGAAATCTTGACAACGTTGATCAAATTGTATTGGAGGATTATTATAGTGTTGGATGATTATAAACCAATCCTTACTGCTGATTTATGTAAATCCTCCCAAGATACAGAATTCTGATAATTTCTAAAGTCAGACGGCTTCCAAATCTCAGAGTAATTTCTAGACGGACTTGTTGGATATCTAATGGCCCGAACCGGTGAATTTGGACGCAAATTTACATCACTTAAATATGCTGTAGGAATTTTTATACTAACTTTAGCACCATCTAATCTGGCTTCTAACTCTCCTAATTTTGGCATAAAACCTAAGAAACTTAATGCCCATAAATCCGGATCAGTATCTGCAATCGTCCCTGGCACTACCAATAAAAATTTGTGGCGAGGAGTTGTTTTATCCAAATAGACAACATGCCTGCCTTCTTCCACACCTTTCTCAGTAGGCAAAGGTAATACACCTTTCCTTAATCTTACATCCTCATTCATATAAAACTTAACTGACATAGGCAGTAATTATTCTAGTTACCATTTATAAACCTTTCCATTATTCTTAATCTGTTAGTAGTAACAATTACCTTTAAATATACCCTTAAATTACCCTGAAACATGAAACTACTGGCTTTTACAGACACTCACGGCTCTTTATCAGCTTTAAAAAGAATAGAGCAGAAAGTAAAAACCCAAAAACCAGACTTGCTTGTCTGCGCTGGAGACATTTCTATTTTTGAGCATGGGATTATCGGCATAACGAGAAAGCTGAATAAGCTAAACAAGAAGATAATTATTATCCATGGCAACCATGAAGATGCCTCAACCTTTAGAAAATTGTCAAAATTATTCAAAAACATTACCTTTATTCATAAAAATTATCATATTGAAAATGGCATCTTATTTTTGGGCTATGGGGGAGGGGGATTTACACTTTACGACAAAGAGTTTGACAACACAGCAAAAACCAAATTCAGGAAAATAATCAAAAATAACAAAGACAAAAAAATAATCCTTGTGACGCACGCGCCTCCGTATAAAACAAGGCTTGACAAATTAATCCAGGGGCATTGCGGCAACAAGTCAATAAGGTATTTTGTTGATAAAAACAGGATTGATTTGCTGATATGCGGCCACTTGCATGAAAAACGCCAAGCTAAACGAACTTTTTTCCCTCGTAAATTTTGTCCTCGTGAGGATTTTTTGAGGCAACCCACAAAAAATCCGAAACAGAGCTGACAAAATTTACAGAGCTGGAAAAAAGTTAGAGGAGCACCGCAGGGGCTTTGATGCCCCGAGGAGCGGACTCGTTTAGCGATTGTTATATGCAATGAGCCTTTGTATGGCGAATGACATTTCTTACGCCCTAAAACTTATTCTTCCTGTACATCACGCAAGAATGAGTAATGTTCCGTTAGGCTTTGCGTTTAATCCCACGTTGTACGCATTTACTTGTTAGTGCGTGTTTGCAGGATTAAGCGAAAGGGAGAAAGCTAAGTTTTAGGTTTAAATTATAGAGTAGCAACCGTTCCATGTCTAAAATAGTAAGATTTATATTTGATGAGATTTGCACTACTTACGAAAATGGTACAAAAAATAGGTGGTTTTGGCATAAATAAGATACATAAACTTGATTGTTTAGAGGGTATGAGAAAGTTACCAGATAAAAGTGTAGACCTTGCTTTTATCGATCCTCCTTATAATGTTGGAAAGGATTATGGAATATATAAAGACAATTTATCAGATAGAGACTATATAGAACTTATGAAAAATGTTATTAACGAATTTAGAAGAATCACAAAAAGAGGATTTGGTATATATCTTGACTGGAAACAATTTCAAAGGTATTGGCAATTAGTTCCAGAAGCTGAACCAATAATCATTTTTAAACGTTCTTCTGGGGTTATTTATTCACCATTAAAAATAGTCCAACATCATCATGTAATTTTAACAACTGCAAAATCGCTTAAATCACAATGTAGGAGCTTGTGGGATGATATTAGGGTGATGGGAGAAGGTTATTTGTTCAATGAGAAAAGATTTGGTCATCCTGCTCAAACCTCTCTAAAAGCTACTAAAAGATTTATCCAAAATTTTTCAGAAGAAGATGAAGTAGTTCTTGATTGTTTTGCTGGTTGCGGAACAACAGCAATAGCATGTAAAGAAATAGGAAGAAATTTTATAGGATTTGAACTAAATCCTGAATATATAAAAACTGCTAATAAGCGTCTAACACAAGATACTTTAAATATTTATAATCCCCCTCCTACTAACTCCAAAGGCAGAACTGCTGAAATAATAAAATGACTTGCTGGCTAGAAAGGGGGGAATCCAGGTTCTTGGACTTAATCACTACAAGTGTGCATGGTCTTGTTCATGATAATAGACGGAGGGTAGTACCAAATAAATATAACCTGTTTGTTTCAGGTTCCCAAGTACATGCACTTTTTAAAAATATTCATCCAACAATTTTAGAATCTCAAATAAAAAATTTTGCAAATCTTGCTCAAGGAAGATATATCAGAGAATTTGCTTATGTCTTATTAGCCTTAAATTTTTGTGAAGATACACATGCATCACACATATCAAAAAGAAATATTAAAAAAATAAGTGATTTTAAGCAGTTAGATTATACAGAATATATACAGTCATCTAAAAGTATTTATTTAGCAAATAAAAGTGCTTATGATTTCTGTAAATTAGATTTTGCTACTGATGCTTGGGCTAATTTTTTAGCTAGTAAAATGTTGACTTATGGATACTTTTGTAGATATCTTGACATAATTGAACTTTTACAAAGGAAAAACTATGAGTATTTAAAAGAAAATACTGTTTATATAACTCAACTAAAAAATTTATTAGGACCCTTTGATCATAGAGTAAAAGGAAGCGGCCCTGATTTTATTCAAGAAACATTTAAGTCATGGGCTTTTCTTTTGGGTATAATAGATTTAGATACAGGTGGCAAACTTTCTAATTATACTAAGAAAGATAGATTAGACTATTTAAAAAAACATACTGGATATATCAGCGGAGGTAAACAAGAATATGCTATCTTAAGAAATTTAAAAAAATCAAAGATTAAGATTAAATTACATCCAGAAGAAGAAATAAGAATGATCAGTTTTATGAGATTAGTAAATTTAGAAGGTTGGAGAAGGCAGTATAACTCTGCTCTTTATTCAGCTTTGAGAAGACTTAGAATTTTATATTTTTTAAATTATAATTATAAAAAAGAAATTAAAATTGGCGAATTATATAAAGATGAAAAACTTAAATCAATAATATCTCACTTCAAAGGAGATTTTAGCATTTTGTGGGATTTGATTCATTTGGAATGCGGCGGATTAAAATTTCAAACGATAGATGACAACAAGAAATACTCATCGTTGACAGAATTTATTTTAGAGAAGATTATTAAAGTGAAGGGAAGTTCTTTTTTGGAGGACTTAAAAGGTGTTGAAACAAAAAGTATATATTTTGAAGCTGCATGGCCATTATTTAAAAAAATTAATACTAAAAACTTAAGAATAATGCCATTAAGAAAGTTTGATATCAACAATTTTAACAAATATTGCCCGCAAGGGGAGTGGATAGAATGGATACAAAAGAATTAATCATCAATGTTGAAAGTCTTACTGGTAAAAATAGATCCAAAAGTAGCAGAACAACTTTTCTCTGCTTAGGAATATTGGATATGACTAAGGATGACCAAAATAAAAGTGCTATCAAACTTGATGATAATGGGTGGAAAATCGATAAGTATAGATGTAGTAAATGTTACTTATGCAAATTAAAATCTAAATATATAGCCTTGGATAAGGATAATTTTCCATATGTGACTGATAGAGAAGTTAATGAAAAATATGAAATTTCTTTTGAAGACCAAATACATTTTGAATCATGTCTTGCTGACTATGATGAAAAATCTGGAATAAGTAAATGGATTTATTCAATCTTCAGGTTATTCGATATAAATGAAACTTATACAGAATGTGCTATCAGTAAGGAATATATCCCAAAAGAAATACTAAAAAAGCTAGGAAGATTTAGAGCCGATGGGATTTACGGTAAATCGTCTATTCCAGATGTTGAAGGGAAAATTAATGAATTTGTATTTGTTTTTGAGAATAAAAAGTTTTCAACTGCAAACGATAATTGGATTATAGATGCCGTTAAACAGATAATTCTTTATGCTTCTTCAGAAATTTATCAAAAGAGAAAAAATAACATTACATTTATATTCTGTTATAATGGTTCTTATAATATAAGGGGTAGGGTAGTTAAAATAATTAAAGAAAATCCAGAGTTAAAAATTCTTTATGAAGTATTTGATAAAAAACCAAATTATAGTTTTTCATTAATTCCTAGTTCAGAGTTTTTTAATTTAATAAAAGATAGTATAAAAAATAATAAGAAAGATAAACAAAAGATTATAGATTTAATACTTTCTAAAAAAGAAAATTTTCCTTTGAAATAGACTGGTGACAACTAATGAAATTAAAAAACATGGATAGATTAACTGTTTGGGATTTTCCAGGAAAAGCCGGAAAAGGTGGAAGATATACTAAGCCTTATAGGGGCAGCTTTTTACCTGAGATGGCTAAAATGGCGATAGAAAAGTATTCTTCAGAAGGGGATTTAGTATTCGACCCTTTTTCTGGCTGCGGAACCACAGTGATAGAGGCAAAATACTTAAAAAGAAACTCATTAGGTTATGAGGTGAATTCTGAAGGGATAGGTATTGCAAACGAAATGCTGAAACAAAAATTATTGGATGTTCCAAAAATAAAAACTATTAATTTGATTAAAAGAAAAGATTCTAAAACTTTTTCTAAACAAGATATTAAGGATGACGGGAAAAAAGATTATGTAGATTTTATTTTAACATCCCCCCCTTATTATAATAATTTGCCTTATTCTGATGATAAAGAACAACTTGGAGTCATAGAAGATTATGATGAATTCTTAAAGAATCTTGGAACTATATGGAAGAATTGTTTTGAAGTTTTGAAAGAAGATGGTTTTATGTGTGTTGTTGTTGGAGATTGTAGGGGTTCTATGAAAAAAAGGAGGGTAAACGGACATCATGGATTAATTCCACTACATAGCGACATAATCTTACAATGTAAAGATATTGGTTTTTATTTGTGGGATGTTATAATCCATCCCATATACAATATGAGTTCATTACACAATTTTTTTTATATGAGATGGTTAAAGGATAATAATCTTCAGTTTATTAGTCACGATTATATTTTGGTATTTAGAAAACTTAATCCTAATAAGTATAAATATTCCGATAAAAGAAAAAATACTAAAATTAAGAAAAAATAATAATATTAATTACTATACTGCTTAAGGTTGCTACTCTACACAAAATTTAAACTCTTGCTTTTCCGAATAGATTGAATGATAATTCTTTTTATCGAGCTTTGTATGGGAGATAAAAAACTCATCAGAAAAGTGCATAAGCAGGGCAGTAAGAAATGGGCATATAACACGTTTTTTGCGAAGTTTGTGAGTGAAAAACTGTGTTATGCGAACCTTTATTGAAACTTCATAACCCTACCTTCAAAATCTTCCTTCATAAGTAATACGACTCTTGAAGGCTCGTGCTCGTCTATCACTTTATAATCAGCAAATTTTGCAATCTCTTCAGCAAACTCTTTGACTTCTTCATGCAAAGGCATGTTTGATTGCTCCAGCCTTTCCCTTGACATACCAATCCACATATAGGCTTTGACTTCAACAAACATAGGATGGCTAATTTTTATAATTTCAGCCCATTGCTCTGCATGCTCCATATTCATGCCTTTTATCAGTGTGAACCTTAGCACAGTTCTCATCTTTCCCCTTAGCTCTGGCAACACGCTTAATGATTTCATCAAACCTTCCCATGCATTCTTTATGATAGGCCTGTCAATTAAGTTAAACAACTCTTCATTTGGAGCATCAACGCTTATGTAAAGCTGTGTCGGAGGCTCTTCAAGCAGCTTTTCAATCCTTTCCGGCAATAGCCCATTGCTCACAACAAATGTCGAGAAATTCTTCTTTTTGTATTCTTTAATCAATTCAGTTAACCTTGGATACAAGGTTGGCTCGCCATCAAGCGAAATAGCGACATGCTGAGGCTCCATTGCCCTTTCAAACTTCTCCTCGCTTGTTTTTTCATTTCCGCCAAAGCCTGAAAGCAGCTTTCTTTGGGCTTCAATTGTTCCTTCAACTATGTCAGCAGGCTCATCAATTCCATTTCTCATTGCAGGCTCTGTGTGGTACCTCAAGTCGCGCCAGCAAAATACGCATGCATTGTTGCATGTGAATGTAGGCGTCATCTGAACGCATTGATGGCTGTTGATGCCGTAAAACTTGCTTTTGTAGCAGCCGCCTTCCCCTCTTAAATCAGATTTAGTCCAGTGGCATGTCTTAACTCTAGTATGGTTGCCAACAACTTCATACTGCTGCTTCTTCAGCACAAGCGTTACATCTGCAGTTATCATGCATATAAATAAAATACAAATCTATATAAATTTTGAGGTTTTCAGGCTTCTTATGGATTTAAAGCCTGCATTGAAAAAGCTTGAAGAAAGCCAGAACTTCAAGACGTGGCGCAAGAAAAACAAAAACACATATATCTCTTATGCCTTTAAAATCCCGCAGGAAATGGGCTCAAATGACTGGCAGTTCGGCTTCTATAACAATAAAAAAGACAAGATAACCACTTTTGTCATAGTCGGAGACAACATTAAAATTAGGCCAGAAGAGGAAATTTTCAAAAAAGAGGACATGAAAGTGAACGAAATACAGCTTGACAAGGTGAAGCTGACATTTGACAATGCTATTGGAAAAGCAGATGAGTTCCAGCAGAAAAACTTTCCAAAGGACAAAAGCATAAAGACCATTGCAATACTTCAAAACTCACAAGAGTTAGGCAATATATGGAACATAACATACATAACAGAAGCGTTCAACACCTTAAACATGAAGATAGACGCTTCCAATGGCAGGATGCTTGAGCACAATCTTTCATCCATACTTTCTTTTAGAAAAGAATAAGGCAATATAATCTAATCAACATAGCTTAATAAAACTATATTTCTTAATTGCGAATTCTTTAAATATAAGCTTGATGTCAGAAATTAGGTTTTCTTTGTGATTAAAATGATAAGAGTGAAAATCAAAAAAATTGCAGATGTAAAAACACCTTTCTATGCCCATAAAGGAGATGCTGGCGTTGACTTGTACGCTGCCGAAGACTACTTGCTAAAGCCAATGGAAAGAAAACTGATCGGAACTGGCATCAAGATAGAAATCCCTTATGGCTATGAGGCACAAGTAAGGCCAAAAAGCGGCCTGGCTCTGGAGCATGGCATAAGCCATGCCAACAGCATAGGCACAATTGACTCGTGCTATAGGGGAGAGATCAAGATACCAATGATTAATTTCAGCGACAAAGCATACAAAATAGAAAAAGGCAAGAAAATTGCCCAAATGGTGTTTGCAAAGGTTGAAGAAGCTGTTTTTGAGGAAATTGACGAGCTTGAGCAAACTACAAGAAATGAGCAGGGGTTTGGAAGCACTGGTTTGGATTAAAAGAGGTGTAGGGATGGGAAAAGATACAAGCAAGCCGATAAGGTTCAAGACAATACAGAAAAACACAAAGCTTGCGGAATTTGTTGCTGAGGAAGCCAAGCAAATTAACCAGGAAGAGCAGCAGTTGGTTGATTAATTCTTATTTACTTTTAAGTAGTCATCAAGAAAAGATTTAAAAATACACATATATAACTTGCCTGCTATGGAGTGGCTATATAAGAAATCAGAAGCAGCAACAACACTATTAGTAATTTTAGTAATAGCTTTTCTTATAGGATGGCTTGTTAATGTCAACCAAAGAGAGTGCAAAAGAAACAGCGATTGCTCTTCTGAATCCTATTGCGGCAGTGATTTTTCATGCCATTCCTATCCAACAATACAAAAAACAGTTGTTCAATATAATTTATTCTGGCCGGCTGTTGTCATAAGCATTGCCTTAGTGCTTGCAGCATGGATTTTCAAAAATGGAGAATTTAGATTCAGGAAAGAGCAGAAGCAGGCTGTTGAGCCGAAAGCTGAAGAAAAAAAGCCAGTTGAAGATGTTTCAGAGCCTTATTACAAGCCAAATGGCAATGTAAGAACTCCCTAGCCAAGCATTTTATCCAATTCTTTCTTTATACTTTCAAAAACTCTTTTCAAGGGCTTTGAAGCATCGATAATTTTTATATTATCATTCAATAATTTTGGTAATTTTAAAAAATTTTTCCTTATCTTTTTCATGAATTCAAGCTGCTCAAACTTTTCCTTTTGCCTGTATTCTATTCTTTCAAGAGCAACAGAAGGCTCAACATTAAGAATAAAGGCAACATCCGGCTTTCTGAATTGCTTGTTCTTCTGAATCATGTCTTTGATGCTCAATCCCTGAGCGCCCTGGAAAGCAATAGTTGAATAATAATACCTGTCGCAAAGAACAATTTTTAACTCATGCTTATTGGACATTTTTAAGAATGGCTCTATTGTGTTTTTTAAATGCTCTGCTCTGTCTTTTACAAACAGATTCACCAATTTCCTGCTGCTGCTCTCCGGATATTTTTCTTTTCTCAGCATCTGCCTTATCTGCTTCCCATATCTTCCGTTTGTCGGCTCCCTTGTTGTCAGAATCCTGTAGTTCTTGCTTTTTGAAAACAGATACTTGTGCAGCATCCTGATTATTTCGCTCTTGCCGGAGCCGTCAAGGCCGTCAATAACAACAAAAATTTCCTTTTTCATCTAATTTGAGATTTCAAGCCAATTTATTAAATTTATGCAAAATCGGGCTTTGTCCCAAATCTTAAATATAACCGCTGTTAGTCGTTAGACTAACAGGGGGTGGACAGTGAAGGTGTCCACCATGAAAAACAAAACAGCATTAA
>JAGVXT010000024.1 GCA_018303655.1 Candidatus Woesearchaeota archaeon | reverse complement strand
CAATTTTTTATTAAGAATGAAAGAAAAAAGTTACGAATCAAGCAAGGCAATTCCTCTACAGACTAAAGTCTGTAAGAGTATCCTTGCCTAGAACAATGATAAATTGGAATTTGTAATTATAAAGTAAAATGGAAGAATGTATATTCTGCAAGATTATCGATGGAAAAGTGCCGGCAGCAAAGGTTTACGAGGATTCCAAAGTAATAAGCTTTCTTGACATAATGCCAGCCAACAAGGGGCATTGCCTTGTTGTGCCAAAAATCCATGCGCAGAATTTGATGGAGATGAATGACGAGGATTTGTCGGCAACTATAAAGGCAGCCAAAAAGGTTGCAAGCGCATTGTCCTTGAGCTTTGGCAACGGAAGCTTTAACATTGTGATGAACAACGGCAAGGAAGCAGGGCAGGTTGTCAACCATGCGCATATCCATATCATCCCAAGATTTCAGAAGGACAGGCTGCGAATCAAGTGGAGCCATTTGAAATATGAAGGTAATGAAATGAAGGAATATTCTGAGAAGATAATGAAATTTATTTAACAGCAATCCATCGAAAATATGGATATTTTCGTGGGCTTTGGAAATCTATGATTTCCAAAACTTTTTAAAACAATATCTTATTCTTGAACCATGGCGGTGTAGCTTAGCCTGGCCATAGCGCTGGATGATTGCCTGACTGACTGGGTTACGCAGAGGTCGTGGATTCAAATTCCGCCACCGCCATTTTAAAACCAAAACATTTTAATAAGTCAAAATATAACTCATTTTTGGTGGTTTTGATGGAAATGAACATTCACGATTTAAAATTGAAGATAGGCGACAAGGCTCCGGACTTCAGTTTGCCGGGCGTTGATGGAAAAGCATACTCCTTAACTGATTTCAGGGGCAAAAAGATACTTGCAATTGTGTTTATGTGTAACCACTGCCCTTATGTGCAGGGAAGCATAGAAAGGATAAAGGAAATACAAAGTGATTTTGGCATTAAGGGGGTGCAGGTTGTCGGAATTAATGCAAATGATGAAATAAACTATCCTGAAGACAGCTTCGAGAAAATGATAGAGATGAACAAAGCCAAAAAGCTCGATTTTCCTTATCTAAGGGATGAAGACCAAAAAACTGCTTCAGCTTACGGCGCCCAGTGCACCCCTGAATGCTTTGTTTTTGATGAAAAAAGAGCATTAAGGTATCATGGAAGGATAGACAACAGCCCGAAAGATGCAACTTTAGTGCAGACAACTGACCTGAGAAACGCAATTGAATCTTTGATCCATAATCATAAAGTTTCTATCGAACTTACTCCTGCAATCGGATGCTCAATTAAGTGGAGATGAAATTATTTTTTAATATTTTTTAAGCATTCTCCATAATTATACTTCAATGCCTTATTTTCAGGGTGCTTCTTTAACTGCTCTTCAATAATCTTTTTAGCCTGCTCAAACTTTCCCATTGACATGTAAACAACTGCAAGGTTATTTGCTGGTGATGGATTGCCTGGATTCTGCTTCATGCTTTTCTTAAAGTATTCAATGGCCCTGTTCTTATCATTCATCTGCATGTAGATTTTTGCGATTTCAGAAAAAACCAGCTTGTAACCCGGGTCAATTTTTGCTGCCTTCTCAAAATGTTTTAACGCATTGCTGAAATCATTCCTGCCAATGTGCATTCTTGCTGCTTGGTAATTGTAGCGCGCGCTTTCAGGCTCTTCTTCCAATTGCTTTAGGATAATTTTAGAGTATTGCTCTGTTTTGCCACTAATTAAATTCTCGTCTTTTAAAGAACCAAAATGGTGCAAAACAATATCTGTTTTTTTATATTTCAGATTTTTTTCATTTAGGGAATCTTCTACTAGTTCATGCACTTTGTGCTTGAAATAAAACCCCAGTTTATTTTTGAATAACCTGACTAAATGATGTGAAATATAAAAAGGGTAATCTTTGACTAATCCAAAATCTGAACTATTTTTTGCAGCGCCTTCAAAAAAATTGTTTAAGTAAGACCTTTGCTCAAGGGAAAAACCGGCAATATCTTTTGCATTTTCAATTAACTCCTTTATCTTTGCCAAATCATGTTTTTCAATTACTTCGTCAGCGTCCATCACCAAAATCCAGTCTTTTGTAGCATACCTGATGCTTTCATTCCTTGCGGCAGAGAAGTCATCTATCCATTTGAAGTCAAAGATTTTTGTATCATATTTTTTAGCTATTTCTTTAGTCTTGTCGGTGCTGCCCGTGTCCACTATTATTATCTCATCAGCAATGTCCTTCACGCTGTTCAGGCATTGCTCCATGAGCTTCTCCTCATTCTTTGCTATCATACATAAAGAGATTGTTTGGTTTGGCATTTTTATCAAATTAAATTTAAAGCGCCAAGGCCCGGAGTTGCATGCAACAAACATTGAGTTGCGAGAGCTCGCTTCTCGCTCGCTCATTTACCCGCTTGCTGCAATTTGAACCGAGAAGCCCTTCGAGATGCGAGCGAGTTCGTTGCGAACTCGCTCACATTTCACGGGCAGCAGTTGTCTTATAAAGATTCGAGACTGCCGCAATATTCCGATTGTGAGGCTCGGCTTATGCAAGCCTCGCCAACTGCCGGATTCTGCCACCTTGGCATCATATAGAATAACAGCCTTATTTTAAAAACTTTTACATCAGTGATCGCTGCAGTCCCACTTAAACCCGCAGTTCAGGCAAACAAGCCTGCAGTGCCTTTCAATCATCTCTGTACTGCAGATTTCACATAAAACTCTTTTTTCAGATTTTTCCTTCACACTTGACACCAAATGAGCCGTAGCTCAGGCTTAGGTTGAATTTCTTGCATAACAAGTTCATTACTATTAAATTTTTCTCTGAAGAATCCTTAACAATGCACTGCCTGAAGCCAGCATTGTCCCAGTTCGGAATTCCATCAATCTTGTCGCAAAATGTAATGAAATCGCCTGGCTTTTCTATGTTTATAGGCTCTGTTGCATTCTCAATCTCCTTTTCTATCTTTTTAATGTCTTCAGGAACTGTTATGAATGCCCAGAACACGCTTGTGAGCACAACGCCGATGACCAAAGCTCCGAAAAATATAGCCCATGCCTCAAGCTCTGTGTATGTTTTTGCCATTAGCTGGTAGGAATGAAAATGGCTTTAAAAAGGTTTATCCATGCTACCGCAATATGAATTGCCATTTTCTACCTCTTTTTCATTATAAAAACCGCCAATTTTGCGACAAAACAATAAACATCTAAAAAACATTCTGCTCGGGATAAACCTTTATTCCTTCATTGTCTATAATCTCCAGGGGAAATGTCTTGGTGGAGTGCTTTGAGCCCCTAAGCTTGTAAATTTCAATTGCTCGGGTTCTGGTATCTCCTTTTTTAAAGTTATACAATCGCAAAATGCCGTCAACTTCAAAATCCAATGGAGATCCTTTGTCTTCTTCCACATCATATTCGGCAACAAGCAAAACTGTGACGCCCCAGCTTCGCAGCATTTCAAACAAGTTTATATGGGCTTCTCTTTTTGCCAATTCTGTTGGAAACAGAAGGGAATACGCATTTATGGAATCAATCACAATTCTTTTGGCTTTGATATACTTTGCAGTCCCGTATTTAAGCCCAACATTCTTGTTGTAAACAGCCTTTTTAACATCTTTGGGCGAGATTTCTATTACCCTTAACTTATTCTCCTTTTCCAGCTTTTCCAAATTCCAGCCAAAGTTTTCCATATATCGCACTAGCTTGTCCCTTGTTTCCTCAAATGTAAGATAAACCCCATTCTCATTATAGTCTAAAATCCCCTTTATAAGGTACTGAAGCGCAAAAATGCTCTTGCCGCTTCCCGGACCGCCGGCTATTAGGTTGATGCTGTCTTTTACGAAGCCGCCGCTCATCGCTTCATCTAATCCTTTTATGCCTGTAGGCACTCTCCCAATAATCTTATTGCCCATAGAATAACCATTAATCTTTTTAAATTACTTATATAAAAACAACACTAATATTTTAGGATAAAAAATTAGTAAAAGGGATAAATTTTATTTTGAAAATAATGCTCCTGCCGAGACTTTCACGCATTTTGCCATCGTTCCGCGGGATTTTATATCCCGCATTGCATGCATTTCCCAAGGGTTTGGCAAAACGCTTTTGAACTCGGGTCACCGGCGCGAGAGGCCAGTATGATTGTTTGTCCAACCAGGGGGCTCGAAGAGCCTCCGAATTTTGGTTAAGCTTTTGGCTTGCCCAAAAGGTTACCGGACTACACCACAGGAGCAATAAACTATAGAAAATTACCTGATTTTTAAAGGTTGAGGTTGCGGGAGAAAGGAAAAGCAAATAATATAAACTAATTAATCCACGCACTTCTGATGTATATTCCAAAGAAATACGGCCAGAGCAAGGTTGACAAATGCCCTTTTTGCCAGAAGCAGGCAACAGCCATGAACAGCCAGAAAGTTCCTGTCTGCCAATTGCATAAAGAAGAGATGCTTGACAACCTCAGATGCGCTTGCGGCTCGCCTCTTGAGACTTTGCACGGCAAATTTGGGACATTTTTTTCGTGCATGAAATGCGGAAACATGAATCTAAAGAAAGTTTTGGAATTTAATGCAGTAACACCTAAAATGCAGAATAAAAATTTTTCTCAAAGGAATGAAAAAATAGAATCCAAGAAAGAAACAACTGTGAGGAGCGATGACCCAAGATATTTTGACTAAATATATTGAGCTGAATACCTTCCTCAGGATAAATGGTATTGGAAGGACTGGAGGAAAGGTCAAGATTATCATCCGCTCTGGCTCAGTCAATGTGAATGGAGAAGCTGAAACAAGAAACAAGAGAAAATTGCGAGCAGGTGATGTTGTCGAATATCTTGGAAAGAAATATGAAGTTGAGGAGAAACTGATAAGATGAACTACAAAGGGCTGGAATTAGACAAATTCCAGGAAGATGCAATAAAAAATATCGAGCACAACAAGTCTGTAGTAGTTTCAGCGCCAACAGGCTCAGGAAAAACCCTTATTGCGGATTATATCATTGACAGGGATTTCAAGAAAGGAATAAGGGTGATATACACTGCCCCAATAAAGGCCCTTTCAAACCAGAAATACAAGGAATTCTCAAGGAGCTATGGGGAAAAAAATGTCGGAATAATAACTGGAGATGTGCAGAAAAACACTGACGCGCTCATACTGATAATGACCACCGAGATTTACCGCAACATGGTCTTGAGCAACAACCCTTTCATCAGCGAAGTCTCCTATGTGATTTTTGACGAAATACATTACATAAATGATATCGAGAGGGGCTATGTTTGGGAAGAATCAATAATCTTCTCAAAGCCTAATGTAAGGGTGCTGTGCCTGTCTGCAACAATCCCAAATGCTGATGAGTTTGCAAGATGGATCGAAGCTATAAAGGGTCATGAAGCTATTGTTGTCAGGCATGATGAAAGGCCTGTGCCGCTTCATGTGAATGTTTACGATGCAGAGCTTGGCATCACCACTTTAAAGAACCTCAAGGATGCAATGGACATTCCAGATTATCACAAGGTTATGCCAAGGCACCATAGATTCAGGCAAAAGCAGAAATCAAAAATCCCCCCTCATTTCGAGCTGGTAAAGGACATAAGAAACAATCTTCCCTGCATGTTCTTCAGCTTTTCAAGGCAGGGATGCCAGAAAAAAGCGCTTGAGCTTTTCCAGAAAAATGTGTTTCAATTAAATCCTGAAATTTCAGCATTTGTAAGGAACAAGCTTTCAGGCACGAGTCCTGAAATAAACAAGCTGGATTCAGTCAGGATATTGAGGCAGGTGCTTCCTTCTGGAATAGCATTTCATCATGCCGGCATGCTTCCCATAATGAAAGAGATTGTCGAAGAGCTTTTTGAGAGGGGGCTCATAAAGGTCCTTTACACAACGGAAACATTTGCCGTTGGAGTAAACATGCCAGCAAAGAGCGTCTGCTTCGAGTCCTTGAGGAAATTCGATGGAGTTTCTTTCAGGATGATGAACTCGAAAGAGTATTTCCAAATTGCAGGCCGGGCAGGAAGAAGGGGGATTGACAAGGAAGGATTCATTTACATAATGATTGAAAGGAAATTCTTTGAATACGACAGGATAAAAAAGATGATAACTTCAGACACTTCCCCAATCACATCGCAGTTCAGGCTTTCTGTAAACACTGTTTTGAATTTAATAATGCAGCACGATGAGAAAGAGATCGATGATATATTGTGCAAAAGCTTCCATTCTTTCCAAAAATACGGGAAGAAATTTATGGACAGGGAGAATATAGTAAGCCACAACGCATTCTACAACTACAAAAAAAAGCTGGAAAAAATGAGGTATGTTAATGGAAACAGCCTGACTGAAAAAGGAGTTTTCGCCTCGAAAATCTATTCTGATGAAATATTGATTGGAGAAATGTTTGCAACTGATTTTTACACAAGACTGAATGAGTACCAGATGCTCGTGGCTGTTGCATGCTTGTGCTACGAGGCAAGGGAAAAAACAGAATTCTTCAAAAGCTACCCGTCAAAATCATCAGACGAGCTTAAAAGAATGATTTGGAAAAATGATTACCTTAGGCATGAAAAGCGCTTTAGGGAAATTGAAAGCCTGACTGCATTGATACATCCGCTTTATCATGGAAGAAGCCTGTTGAAAATACTTGAAAACGCAAACTTGCTGGAGGGCGATTTCATAAGATTTTTCAGGCAGATTGCCGACAGGCTTGGCCAGATAAAAAGCGCTACAGAAGACAAAAGCCTGAAAGACATGCTCTCAAACTGCAAAAAAGTTGTTGAGGACTGCGTTGGGGAGTTTGACACGCTGTGATTCTTTTTAAGCATAAAACGCCGGGACTGGGATTTTCAATCTGATGGTTGTGTTAAGTCAGGCAACGAGATGCATGCGAAAAAGCTCGCATGCTCGCTTTCATCTTGCTCGCACCCAAAGTGCAACCATCAAGATTTTGAACCCAGACATCCTTTCGGAAACAGGCTGGCTAAAAATTTTATTCCAGGCCTGCGCAATACCAGATTATGCAATCCCGGCAATAGAAATTGGATTTATTTTTTGTTTATAAATGTTTGTTGGTTGCCAGTTTTAAATCAAAAACTTTAAATATAATAATGAAAAGAAAGGATTTGAGGTGGTTTTATGAGGAATTCAAGACTAATTAGTGTATTGGCATTTTTAATGCTTCTAGTTATTGCTTGCGCCCCATCACAGACTGCCCAGCAGACAACCGACAAGACAATAGGGCGCTCAGAGGACTCCGGCAAGGTTGCTGCAGTTTCAATAAAAGGTTTCAAGTTTGTTCCAGCTGAGGTCAACATAAAAATTGGTGAAACTGTTGTGTGGACAAATGAGGACACTGCACCCCATACAGTTGAAAGCAGTGACGGCACTTTAAGGAGCGACGAGCTTGCAAAAGGCGACACATACAGCCAAATTTTCACAAAATCCGGCAAATACGAGTACATCTGCGGAATCCATCCCTCAATGAAAGGCTCCGTGACTGTGCAGTAAAAATGAGCAAGTTTTACCCAAATTTTCTTTTTTCCATTGTGGTAACTATTGTAATGAATGCGCTTGACATGGTTTACCATCTTGCAACAGGCTGGGCAGTTCATCTTAATTATGTTGCAATAAAGCTATCTGTCATTTTTCTTTCAGTGTGGATGATAACCCAATTTATCGGGATAGGCAAAGAAGAAGGCGTTGTCGCCAGCATTTTTGGCCCCTTTATGTTTTACATCTATTATGTTTTTGCAGGCGCAACCTTAAACAGGGAAATATTCAGGATAGACGAGCAGTTCTGGTTTTTCTTCCTGCATGCTGCTTTGATGCTGATTGCATATTTTGCAGCATGGAGCTTTGCAAAGGGAAAAAGCCATTGGGCAAGAACAACAGGCTTTATTTTGGCTGCAAGCTTTGCTTCAATCGCCTTTGAAGCTTTATTTCTCATGATAAGAATGAGAATTGATGGCTTTGACGAGGAAACCTCTGCGCGCATGATGACATTAAGCTTGGTAGCAGTGCCGGTAATCGCTTATATACTGGGAGCCATGGCTGGAGTTTTAATTGACAATTTTATTAAGAAAAATTATCTGGACAGGCTTGTTGCAGGAATTATTGCTTTTGCATTAATCTATTTGTTTTCAAAAGACTTAACACATGCAATTTTTGCATTCGTTTTTGTCAACATAGCCTATTATGTGATTCACAGCTATAAAAAAGGAATTATCAGCAAAGCACAATGAAAAAAAGAGGCTGGCTTGCACTTGGAATTGCAGCAGGCATAATAGGCAGCTTTTACGAGTTTGTTCCCAGAAAAACAATCAAATCAATAGCAGAACTCCTGCTGTTTGACATGGATGTGCTGGGGCACAGGATAAGGCACAATGACCTGATACTAGCAGGAACAGTTTTATTAATCATAAGCTTTGTGAGTTTCTATAAAGTGTATAAACTAAGCAGAAATGTTAAAATAATTAATAAAAAAGAATAAAATAAAAAAAATATTTATCTTTTCCTTTCTCCCCTCACTGCCTTGCAATCAGGGCATTTAGACGAGCTCCATGAGCCAATGCCCATGACGATAAACAATGCTGTCCACCAGCTGACGTTCCAAAAGTCCCATATATCAAGGTCCCTCAGGAGAAACAGTATTCCCAAAACTAAAAAACTAGCTCCGCTTACCTGCATGCATTTGCTGCATCCCACCATAGTGCATCACCTTTAGCTATCCTTGAAAAGGGTGTTTAAATAATTTACGGTTTTTAAATTATAATTGCAATTTATCTGCATTGAGAATCAACAAAATCTCCCAAATCTTTTACCTTTTGAGGATTATTCCAATCGATTTGTCTGGCTGTATCCAAAACTTTTTGTAAGAAATCTCGGTCTTGTGGTGATAACTGATAACCCAATTGTTTTACATATTTACTTGGGTCAGTTAACAATCCTTCGCACTGCTCTAAGAAAGCAAATCTTGCTCTTTCAATTAAAGAAGTCATCTCTTCAGAAACATAACCTTTATATCGAATTTCTGAATGTTTTGCTTTAGCCGCACCAACCATACCACCAAGGTAGTGGCTTACTGGTGGAATAAGAGCACTATCAATTGTCATTTGGCATCATAGAAAAACTTACTCAATCATTTCTATTTCAATATTCAATCCTTCAGGTATCGGAACTCTCATCACAAGCCTTAAAGCCCTTTCATCAAGGCCAAGGTCAATCAATCGCTTGTGAACCCTCATCTCGTATCTTTCCCAGGTTGCTGTCCCTTCCCCATCCGGGCTTTTCCTTGTCGTGACTTTGAGCCTTTTTGTCGGCAAAGGAATCGGTCCCCTCATATCAACTCCTGTTTTTTCAGCTATATCTTTAATGTAGCTGCACACTTCATCAATCTTTTTTATGTCAATGCTTGCTAACTTTATTCTTGCTTTTTGCATTTTCGAAAATTGATACGCAACAACTTAGTGCCTCATGGTAATTGTAAGTTTACCGTGATCCTTGAAGCAAGGAGTGGGTTGAATTGTTTTATTTTTTAACTAAGTCAATGCACATTCCAGCGGCAACTGTAACTCCTGAATCACGTACAGCAAATCTTGCCATTTGCGGAATTTCAGACTGTTTTTCTATGCACAATGGCTGTATCGGCTTTATCTTGACAATAGCTGCGTCTCCATTCTTTATGAAGTCGGGCTTCTCTTCCTTTGTCGCGCCTGTTGCAGGGTCAAGCTTCTTCACTATTTCAGTGATTTGGCATGCCACCTGCGCTGTGTGAACGTGGAATACAGGCGTATATCCTACAGTTATAACAGTGGGATGGTTCAATACAATTATTTGAGCTGTAAACTCTGTTGCAACAGTCGGAGCATGGCTCACATGCCCAAGAACATCTCCTCTTGCTATGTCTTTTTTCTCAATGCCCCTGATGTTAAATCCGATGTTGTCTCCCGGCTCTGCCTCCTGCAGCTGCTCGTGGTGCATCTCTATTGTTTTTACTTCGCCAGTCACTCCTTTGCCTTCTCTTGCCGGGACAACTATGATCTTGTCATTCACTTTCATAACGCCTGTAACGACCTTTCCAACTGGCACTACACCAATTCCTGTGATGTTGTAAACATCCTGAATAGGCAGCCTTAAAGGCAACTGTGTTGGCTTTTGCGGCTCTTTGAACATATCAAGTGTTTCAAGCAAAGTGCTTCCTTTGTACCATGGCATATTCTCTGTTTTCTTTGCAACATTGTCTCCTGGGAAGGAAGCTCCTGCAACGAAATGCACTTCTTCAATCTTGTAGCCAACCAATTTTAATTGCTTCGTAGCCTCTTCCTTCACTTCATTAAACCTTTTTTCCTCATATTTTGCCATGTCCATCTTGTTTACATAGACAATAAGCTGGTTGACTCCCAAAGTCCTTGCGAGAAAAATGTGCTCTTTTGTCTGCGCCTGCACCCCATCTCCGGGGTTTGCAGAAACAACAAGAACTCCAGCATCTGCCTGCGCAGCGCCTGTTATCATGTTCTTGATGAAGTCCTTGTGGCCTGGCGCGTCAATTATTGTGAAGTAATATTTTTGCGTTTCAAATTTCTTGTGGCTCAGGTCAATAGTGACTCCACGCTCTCTTTCTTCCTTCAGGTTGTCCATTACGAATGCAAATTCGAATCCGACTTTTCCGAGTTCTTTAGCCTGGTCTTTTAATTTCCTCATGCTCTGCTCGTCAACATTGCCGGTGTCGTAAAGCAATCTTCCTACCGTAGTTGATTTTCCGTGGTCTACGTGACCGATAAACACAATGTTCATGTGCGGTTTTCCTTTAGCCATTTTGTTGATTAACCTCCCTGCATTATTATGAATTTTAGCCTTCTTGGAAGTTTTACTTTATTTAAAAAGGTTGTGGTTTTTTATAGGTAAAAAATTCCTGTTTCAAATATACAATAAAGTTTAAATAGTAATCAAAAAAACAGATAAGTTGGGTGGTGGAAAAATGGCTGATAAAAAGACTCAAGATGGCCAAGCTAAGAATCCCCAGCTTGCTGTTAAAATAATAAAGAGGATAGTAATTGGAGCAATAATCACAATTTTGGTTTTTGGATCGTTCTTTGTTGTTGGAGCTGGAGAGAAGGGAGTTATATTCAATGTATTCAGCGGGGTGAAGGACAAGACATATGATGAAGGACTTCACTTCAAGCTGCCTTTTTTCGAAAAGGCCTACAAATTTGAGGTAAGGACAAGAGTCTATAATGATGATGCGGCGGCAGCGTCAAAGGACCTGCAGATAGTTTCTACAAGTGTTGCTTTGAATTACCACATAGACAAGGATAAGGTAAACACCTTGTTCAAGAATATAGGGCCAGACTACGAATTCAGAATTATTGACCCTTCAATACAGGAAGTTGTCAAGGCAATAACTGCAAAGCACATAGCTGAGGAGCTGATAACAAAAAGGGAAAATGTAAAAGAAGAGATAAAATTGGCTTTAAAAGAAAGGCTGACCAAGAGCTTTTTGATACTTGATGACTTATCGATAACAAACTTTGATTTCAGCCCGGAGTTCAATCATGCGATAGAGCAGAAAGTCACCGCAGAGCAGAATGCTTTGAAGGAGCAAAATAATTTGAAAGTCATTGAATTCCAGGCGCAGCAAAAAATAGCACAGTCCAAAGGAGAGGCAGAAGCTATAAGAATTGTCAATGAAGAATTGCTTAAAAGCCCAAAATACATCGATTATCTGACAATACAGAAATGGGATGGGAAGATGCCTCTTGCGCTTGGAAGCGGAAGCCTGCTTTCAATAACAGGCGAGCAGAGATAAATTTAATAAGTATTTTTAATATTCTTCTTTCATGTTCGACCATTTCAGCAAGGAAAAACCCGATTTTCTAATGAAAAAGGACAAGAGCAGGAAAGGCTGCATAGACAAGGATGCAGTCAAAATAGTCAATGAAATAAACTCCAAAAAAGACTTTTATACAACAAGCAGCTGCTCCGGAAGAATTGTTTTATTGGAGATGAAGTCCAAAAGAAAGGATGAATGCAGCTGGATATTAACAAAACACAATAAAGTTAAACTCAATGAAATCAAGAACTCATTAAAAAAATACATTAAAAATAGTCCAATAACAAAAATAAACAATAAAATAAAAAATAATCAAAAAAATCAAATCTGGTTCAAGCAGCAGCCATTGATTTTGCATGTTGCGTGCAGGAATCTTGATGCCGCAAAAAGATTGCTTGATGCGGCAAGAAAGGTTTTCAAGCATTCCGGAATCATAAGCATTAATGAAAAAAAGATTGTCGTTGAAATCATTGGAAATGAAAGAATTGAAACGATAATTGCAGACAAGAATTTTGCTGCCGATGAAAATTACATTAAAAATCTGGTAAAATATGCGAATGATAATTTTGAGGAGAATAAAAAGAAGAGTGTGAGGTTTTTGAAAATTCTCAAATCTCTTTAAGCCCCGACCATCGCTTCTGTCAATCCTTTCCTGTTCCTGATTTGCTTTATTATTTTTCCCTGCAATTCTTCCGGCAGCCTTTCAAACAGCTGGTCCACAACAGAAGAGCTTCCTCTTCCCCCTGTTGCGCTCCTTAAGTCAGAGCTCCAGCCAAACATCTCTGCAACAGGCATCTTTGCCTTTACTGTTATAGTGTTGCCTTCCTGCACAACATCAAGCAACTGCCCTCTTTTGTTGCTTATTAATTTTGACAAATCGCCAAGATAGTCAGCAGGAGCTTCAATCTGCAGAATCTGCAAAGGCTCCAGCATTATTGGATTGGACTGCATCATAGCGCCTCTTATGCCTTCCCTTACAGCAGGATAAATCTGGGCAGGCCCCCTATGGATGGCATCTTCGTGCAGCTTCATGTCCGTCAGTGAAACCTTTACTTTTGTGCACGGCTCTTTTGCCAGTGGCCCGGCTCCCATAACATCCTCAAACATATCAGTAATCATTTCAATGACTTCGCCAAGATGAACCTGGCCTCTTGTCAAGTCCATCAGGATATTGCCTTTGTAAATGTCCTTTATTTTAACAGCTTCCTTCGAGTCCATCCCTGCCTCAACCAAAGCATCCCTTAACTCCATCTCTTTTTTCTTGACCCTCATCTCAGGAATTTTTCCGGATTTAATCGCCTGGTAAATAGAGTCTTCCAAAGGCTCTGCAACAAAAAACAGGTGATTGTGCTTATTGGGAGTTTTGCCCATGACTTCTTGAGATTTTTTTGTGATGCATTCTCTAAATACAACAATTGGATCGCTAGTCTGCACATCAACAAATTTTTCTGTCCTTATCCTGTTTTCTATAACTTCGAGATGAAGCTCACCCATGCCGTGCATCAAATGCTCTCCTGTTTCTTCGTTGATTTCAATCTTTACAGTCGGGTCTTCCTTGCCAACCATCCTAAGCACTTCAATCAGCTTTGGAAGGTCGCTTGGTTTTTTTGCCTCTATTGCTTTTGTGACAACCGGCTCGAATATGTGGGTTATCTGCTCAAAGGGCTCTGTTGGCTGCTCTGTTATTGTTTCGCCGACATAAGATTTCACTCCAGCTACTCCAATTATGTTGCCTGCAGGAACATTGTCAACAATCTCCTTTTTTGCGCCGTTGTAGATAAAGACCTGCTGAATCCTTGTGTTTTGTTTCATCCTGTTAAGGAAAGCTTCTGTTCCTTTTCTCATTGTGCCGGAGAATAGTCTTCCGGCTGAAATCTCTCCAGCTTGAGGGTCAATGACAATCTTTGTAATGACAAAAAATACTGCGCCATTTGGGTCGCAGCTTATCAATCCTTTTCCTTCCTGGCTTTCAATCTCGCCTTTCCATATTCTTGGAATCCTGTATGGCTGCGCAACAAGAGGATCTGGCAAATGCCTGACTACCATGTCTAAAACAACCTCGTGCAGAGGAGCTTTGTCCGCTAATTCTGAATATTTTCCTTCCTGCGTATATGCTTCAATGACATCCTTGAATGAAATCTTTTTTTTCTGCATTGACTGCACAGACAATGCCCATTTGTGAAACGCGCTTCCAAAACAAACAGAGCCATCCTGGACATTGACTTTCCATTTGTCCCCATAGCCCTTTGGCGCAATATCCATGATAAGCTTGTTGACATTCGTGATTATTTTGACAAACCGCTCCTGCATTTTTTCAGGAGTCAACTGCAATTCCTTGATTAATCTATCAACCTTATTGATGAACAACACAGGCTTGACTAATTCCCTTAATGCCTGCCTAAGCACTGTTTCTGTCTGAGGCATTATCCCCTCAACGCAGTCAACAAGAACTATTGCTCCATCTGCTGCCCTCATTGCCCTTGTCACCTCTCCTCCAAAATCAACGTGGCCTGGCGTGTCAAGAAGATTAATCAGATATTCATCATTTTCGTAACTGTGAACCATAGAAACAGCAGCTGTGTCAATTGTGATTCCCCTTTCCTGCTCGTCTGCATGAAAGTCAAGCTTCAACGCTTTTCCTGCATCTTCCTTTGACATCATGCCAGCGCCTGCAAGCAAATTGTCAGAAAAAGTTGTCTTTCCGTGATCAATGTGCGCGCATATTGCGATATTCCTTATATGGCTGGGATTCTGCATTATGCGCATAACCTTATCAACCATCTTCTCTGCCATTTTAAAACCTCAAATCAGAAAACATGCTTCTCATGAACTGTTTTGTAAGAATGAAGCTCGTCTTTCTTGAACCAAAGCTTGATTTCAGCATCTGCTTCCTGCTTGCTGCCAGAGGCATGAATCACATTTTTGCCGCCGCTCTTCTTTCTGGAGGCGTAGTCCATGCTTATATGGGCAAAATCCCCCCGTATTGTGCCGGGAGCAGCCTCATGAGGAGACGTGTCACCAACCAGTCTTCTGGCATTGTCAACAGCATGCACTCCCTCAACAGCAAAAGCTACAACAGGCCCTTCTGTTATGAATTCAACCAGTTCTCTAAAGAAAGGCTTTGTTTTATGAGCGCTGTAATGCGTTTCTGCAAACTTCTTATCTATCCATACCATCTTAATCCCCAGGATTTTCAAACCAGTATTCTCAAATCTCTTTATTATCTCTCCAATCAGTCCCCTTTCAACGCCGTCTGGCTTTATTATGACAAGGCTTTTCTCTATCAAAATTTCACCCCCATGAAATTTTGGAAGTTCCAAAAATTGAAAATTTTTGCAACTATCATTCTGCCTCTTGCTTTTCACGCTTGAATTTTTTGCTCCATCTTGTTTCAAGAAACTTCCTTCCAAGCTTTATGTGGTTTTTCTCGCATTTTGACGAGCAGAAGTATAAAATCTTTGCGTCTTTCTTCACGTAAATCTTCCCAGTTCCCCTTTCAATATTGTTTCCGCAAAAAGTGCATTTCACCATTTTAGTTTGTGATTTTAATAATTAATCTTTAATTTTCAATCCGCCTTCGGCATAATTTTGTGCTCGGCTTTCGTCTTCTGCCATTGACTTAAGCCTCGCCTAATATTCATTATTTTTAAATTTGTTTATTGAATTTTAGTTAATACGTTCAAAGTTATTGTGAAAAAATAAAAATTTTACCCTGAGCCCCTTCCGGCTTTTGTCAGCTGGCCTGCCTCAAACTCTGTTTCTCTTAGCATCAAGACATCGCCTATTTGTATCGGGCCCTTGACATTCCTTCTTAGTATCTTATTTTTGTCCCTGCCGTCCATGACCCTGCACCTAATCTGGATGGCTTCTCCTCTTGAGCCTGTTCTTCCTATAATCTCCTCCACTTTTGCGGGCGTTGCAAACGAAAAATTGACAGAGCCTTTGACCTGCTCTTCCTGCTGCCCCTGGGGTTTTCTTTTAACTTGCCCTCTTGGAGATTCTTTCAGGTGCTTTGCTGGGTCTTCATGAGCCATTTTACTTTTTCATCCTTTCGCTTATTTCCTTTATAAGCTGCTTTGCCTCTCCTTCCTGGATTATGACAACGGTTCCTGTTGGGACTTCCATGCCTGCAGCTGCCCCAAGCTCCTCTTTGCTCGGAATCTGCACGCACGGAACTCCTTTTTCCTCTGCAAGCAGCGGAATGTGCATTGTTATCTCGGGGGGATTGACATCCTTTGCTATTGCAACAAATTTTGCCATGCCCTTTTCAATGAATAAACCTTGTCCACTAATTCCTTTGGCGCTTCGTAAACCATTTTAATTTAGCCTCCACCTTGATTAGGATAAACAAAGAACTTGCTTACCTCACTCAGCTATGTTGAACGCGAGGCTTACATTCGCAAGCCATGTTCCTAGCTTCATCAATCATAGGTAATATTGCGGAATAGAATTCCATTTAAATAAGTTTTGTATTTTATTCCTCAAACCCGTAAGTCCTTGCAAAGAACGGCTCAGGCACAGGCACAAAAGTCCTTAGCTGCAGGTACTGCTTTAATTTGGACTGTATCCTGTAGGCATCCCTCCAAAGCTCTTTCTCCCTCTTCTCAAGCTCTGTATGAATTATCCTTTTCTCGTAAATCGGCTTAACATACTTCAAAAATTTATTTTTTTCCCATTCATTGTTGTAGTCTGTTACAATTTTTGCCCTGAAAAACAGCTCTATTTCGCCTTTTTGCGCATTCATTTTCTTGCCCTGGTGCACAACCTCGACATTTTGCAGATAAACAATATGCGCGTCTATGTCAAGGAAATTTTTGATATAGCCGCTGAACTTGCCTTCTGGAAATTTTTGCGCGCGCCACCAGAACCAAAGCTCTTTGCCTCCGCGGTGGATTCCCTTTTGATAAACGTTCTCGGAATAAAATGTCTCTATGTCTTCATGCCCCGGGTCCCCTTCCTTGCCGGTCCATCCTTCTTCAAGCAGCATCTCATGAAGCATTATATACAAATTCCTTAAAGAGAAAACATCATTGTATTTGACCCTGAACTCCGGTATTTTGATTTCTGCCATCATTTGTTTTATTGAAAAGTCACTATATAAAGATTTCGATTTTTGGGGCTTTGTAGAAAATAAGCCGCATCAAAAAAGAATTTATATTGTAAATTGCAATCCTTGACAATATTTCTGCTTCTTGTAATCGGAAACCTCGGCTCAT
>JAGVXT010000037.1 GCA_018303655.1 Candidatus Woesearchaeota archaeon | reverse complement strand
TTTTTTATTAAGAATGAAAGAAAAAAGTTACGAATCAAGCAAGGCAATTCCTCTACAGACTAAAGTCTGTAAGAGTATCCTTGCCTAGAACAATGAAAAAGCTGATAGCGGCAAACTGGAAGATGAACAAGAGTGTCGAGGAATCTGTTTCTTTTATCAATGAGTTTAAAAAAATAATTAAAAATGAAAAAAATGCTGATGTTGTTATTTGCCCGCCGTTTACGGCATTAGCGACGTTATCAAAAGAATTGAAAAACTCCAAAATAAAGCTTGGAGCCCAGAACATGCATTTTGAAGACGCTGGAGCCTTTACAGGCGAGATTTCTCCATTAATGCTAAAGGATATGGAATGCGAGTATGTTATTTTGGGGCATTCCGAAAGAAGGGAAATTTTCAATGAGAGTGATTTTTTGATAAACAAAAAAATAATCGCCGCATTAAAACACGGCCTAAAGCTAATCTTATGCATCGGCGAGAATATTGAGCAAAAGCAAAGCGGAAAAACAAATGAGGTTATTGAAAATCAATTGAAAAACTGCTTAAAAAACATTGATAAAATCCAAATGGAAAAAATTACTATTGCTTATGAGCCGATATGGGCTATAAGCAGGGGCAATCCCAACCACAAGGCCGCAACTAAGGAAGACGCAGAAGAAGGGCATAAATTCATAAGAAACGTTGTTGAAAATATGTTCGACAAAAATATTTCAAAAAACACAAGGATTATTTATGGAGGAAGTGTGAAGCCGGAGAATGCAAAAGAGCTGCTTTCAATGCCGAACATTGACGGGGGTTTGGTCGGGAATGCATCGTTAAATGCAAAGAGCTTTGCTGAGATTGTTAAGGCTGCAAAATAATTTCTTAAGGAACATCAACATACAACTTCTGAATATTTGAATAGGACTTGCCGTCTGCAGTCTGTATTTTTACGTCAAAAATATAAGTACCTGAAACAATATTTGCAGGAACTTGTACGCCAATGCCCAGATTTTTCTCCTCGTTTTTCTCTATAAAAACGCTTCTTTGCTTTGGATTCCAGATAAGATCGTCTGTTTGTATCTCTTCCTTGCTTATGGTATAGCCGCTTGGAGTCGGCCTTTCAACACTTATGTCAAAGTTTTGGGATTCAAGTATATTCACTATTTTCAGCCCGAAGATGTCAAAAATTGTCCTTCTTATTGTTTTGCGGCCGATGCCCACGCAAACCCTGTCAGAGCCCTCGCAAATCAGATTTCCTATTCTTTCATCAAGTTCTGCTGTTGTGATTTCCTGCAGCTCGGTTGCCTGTGAAGAAAGCTGCGATATGAACCTTATGCCAAAGCCGAATATTATTATTGAAATTATTAGTATGACTATAAAGTTAAGCGATAATTCTATTGCTTTTCTGCCTAGCATTTTAGCTGCTTCTAAAAAGGAAAATAGGCTTTACAGGCGCGGTGAATGTTGCCCTTACTGTTTCATTTGTGTAAATGTTCTCGCCGCTGGGTTTTCTGCCGCTGGCCACCTGCTTCTTGTATGTGTAGTCAATGCTGTACCTTATTGAGCCAATTTCCTCAATTTCCTGCGACTTGTAGCTTAGGGTCATGGGCATGCTTATTGACGACTTGTCCCCAACACCATTAAGCACGCTGTCAATGCCTTTCTCCGCAATCAGCTGCTCTGCCCTTGCGTACTCGCTGCTGTAGAGTATTTTTGACTTTGTCAGGAATATCGGCAGTATTAAGTCCTTGCCTATATCATCAAGTGTTATTGTAAATTCAAAGGTGTCCTTTCCTGCATCAAATGGCTTGTCGTATTTAATTACAGAGCTTGCCTTGAAGAAGCCGGTGTTTATCAAATCCAAGAAATTCTGCGGCGCAACGTCTTTTTTTTCAACCCCAAGCACGCATTGATTGTCAGCACTGCAGTAGTATTTGACATACTGCGCATCTTCTTCCCTCGAGCCTATTTTTATCTTGCCATTGCCCTCGCATTTTCCATAATCACTTGGGCAGGTGCACTGGTTGCCGGGCTTTCCGCTTTCTACGCTCTCCTTAACCTGATTGCCGCAGCAGCTTGATTGTGGGGCATAAGCGCATTTACCGCTGTCGCATCTTGACAAGGAGCAGGTTTTTGGCGTGCAATCAGCGCTTGTCCTGCATTCAGGTTTTGCGCAGCCGCTTATAACAATCAAAGTAGCTGCGAAGAGTGCAATCAACAGAACATGGCTTTTATTTATTTTAATCATTCTCTTTTATTTATTTCTTTATTAAACTTATATTTATATGTTGTGGAAAAGTTTATATAAACTGAGATTACT
Source organism: Candidatus Woesearchaeota archaeon (assembly GCA_018303655.1). Classification (GTDB taxonomy): domain Archaea; phylum Nanobdellota; class Nanobdellia; order Woesearchaeales; family GW2011-AR4. The sequence goes on along the minus strand of JAGVXT010000037.1, from coordinate 4,706 downwards.
GCAAAGGTAAAGAGGTGATAGAAATGCTGTGCAACTGCAACTATGACAAGACCAAGCTTCTTTACAAGATTATGAAAATTGCCGGCTTTATCGAAAAGCACGCAATTAAAGACGCGGAAAAAGACAGCCATCCGTTGTGCGCAGAAGAGTACAAGGAGATTAAGCATGACCTGGAAAGGCACATTGAGAAGCTAAGGCTTGCTGTTGAAGGCTTGTCTAGAGAAGGGAAGTTTGGGTAAAGGGTTTTAAAATTGAATAGGATGGTAAATTTCAAAAATCCCGAGAGCGACCTCTTAAAGAAAAGTGATTGAGGTAACCCGCTTTTGATGTTTTAATGAATGTCGCGCAAATCGAAGATTTGCGGGGTTTTGAAAATCATGTGATTTTCAATATATAGGCGAGGCTGAGCGTGTGAGTTGAATGCGAGCGCTCTCGCATGCATCTCAGACAGCGAAGCCGAGCACAGTGAGCTGAGTGAGCGAGAGACCTGCTTGCGAGAGTGGAATGCGAAAGCTTGCTTTCGCTCGCTTAGCTCACTCGCAAGCTCGCGGACAAGTCGAGCTCTCGCATTCGACTATGCCGAAGGCGGATTGAAAATTGAGAGATTATTACCATACATATTACTTTTCAGAAAACCTTTTAAATTGCCTTAAAATATCCCGATTCTTATTGGGCCCATAGCTCAGTCTGGTTAGAGCGACGGTCTTATATGACCTTGTTTTAAGCAAAATCTAGGCTAGCCGTAGGTCGAGGGTTCAAAAGAAGCATAAGCTTCTGAAAGTCCCTTCGGGCCCATTTATCTTATAGAATATTCATCTGTATAATTTTATTATGCCAGAAATATCGCCAGCATTCAATGTTCTCTTCTTTGTTTCGCCTGATTGCGCAAACCTGTACTCTGTTTCTTCTGTGCAGCTATCGCTTGGATGATTCATGCCAGCTGCATGCCCAAACTCATGCGTTGCAATGTTTTGGTAGTCCATCGAAGCTGGGTTGCTAAGAGCATATCGACATCGTCAAATACAGCATCAAATTCAACAAGTTTTCTTCCACCAGGAGGACCGCTAAAAATGCCCCATACAGTTGTTACAGCAATAGCTCCCGGTTCTGCAATGCTGCCAAAGAAAATTTCATTCTTATTGTCTGGTGCAACGGTATCAGCTCCGTCAACAACACTACTGGTGTTTCTATTGCCAAAAATTTCAAATGGTACTTGAGAATCCCAAGCATTCAGGCTTACTTCAGTGACAATATCAACAAAAGAATCATTCATTCCATCGCTATTTGCTGTATCCAAAACATAAGGCTCAGTGTTTTTCCATCTTGCTCCTTTTGATAAAAATGCAAAACATGTAGATGTAGTAGCGCCACCATGACCAGGTTTATGAGAAAATTCCTTTTTGTAATCAATAAACATGTAACCTTGTAGAACTTCGCCATCAACTGTTGTTGTGCCAAGGTCAAAAACACCAGAAGCAACTTCAATGGCGTGTTTTGGTATAACTACAGTTCTGTCACTAGGCTTTACTACTGCTGGAACTCTGTTTGTGTCTGGCTTGCTCATAACAAATATTGCAGTTAGTATTAATAAAACTACAGACACCACGATAAACATATGTTTCTTCATATTCTAGTATAAACTGCTCTTCAATATAAATATTTTTCGCTTAAAATCACTAAATTTAAAAACAAGATATCAAAACAACCCATATTGCTCCCGTGGTGTAGTCCGGATTAAGGAAGTCCACATATGTGGTTGTTCTTTAAGGATAACCAATCATTTCGGATTTTCGATCCGAAGACCTGGGTTCAAAGTGGTGAAAGAAAAAATCTTAACCATGGGCGTCCCGGCGGGAGCATGATTTTAAAAAAGAAAGTTTTTTAAAGGTTATATACTGTTATTATGTTTATGGAAACAATAACCGTGCCAAAAGCTGAACTTGAACAGTTACATCGTGAATTAGAAACACTTAGAAATTCTGGTTTATACAAAAGGCTATTGGAGTTTGAAAAGAACATTGCTGAAAGTAAAAGATTTACAAGAAAGGATTTAGGATTTTAAACCTCTTGCAAATCTAAAAAACTATTTAAACATCCTAATTTATTCTTTCATAATGCAAATCATCTACACTAAACATTCTGAACTCCAGATTGAAGACCGTAAGATACAAAAAGTATGGGTTGAAGAAACCATTAAAGCTCCAGATGAAGTTAAAAGGAATGGAAACAAATACTATGCAGTAAAAAAGCTCAATGGCGAAACACTCAAAGTAGTTTATGTAAAGGAAAAATATATAAAGGTGATTACCTCTTTTTTTCTAAAATGAAGATACGCTATGACTCAGATGCCGATGCAATGTATATTACCTTTAGAGATGACAAAGTAGACCATACTAAAGAAATAGATGAAAACACTATAGCAGACTTCAACAAAAAGGGTCAGGTTATAGGTGTAGAGTTGCTTTTTGTCAAGGAGAGAAACCCCAGTCTATTAAAAGAGTTCCAAGTTGAAAATCTCATTCCAGCTTAAATTCTTATTTTCCCCAATTTTTCACAAAAATATATGTAGCCCGGCGGGAGCATTATCCTCAATTTCTTTGAGAGTGAATTAAAATAGAAACCACAATCAATTAAATATTTAAACCTGATGTTAGTATAGTGTATTATGACAAATAAATTCAATGAAAGAATGTACAAGCTGCTTAAGAAAGTCCCGAAAGGGAAAATAACAACTTACAAAGCGCTGGCTGAAGCAGCAGGAACAAAGGCTTACAGGGCTGTCGGAAACGCAATGAACAAGAATCCTTATGGAATTTTAAGGTGCAAAGGCAAAAAGATGGTTCCATGCCATCGTGTTGTTGCCAGCAACGGGCATCTGCATGGATTTGCGCATGGATTAAAAAAGAAAGCTGAATTGCTGAGAAAAGAGGGCATTGAAATTAAGAATAAAAAAGTTGCCAATTTCGAGAAAGTTTTGTTCAGATTCTAAACAAATAGATTTATTAAAACATAATATTTTCTATTATTATGCAAAATTTGCTCCCATTTGAAAAGATAGAAAGAAAAATCCTCACAAGAAAAGAAGCTGAAACTAATCCCGGATTAGGCTGCAAGCCAGAAGACAGGAAAACTGAAGAAATTGTAAATTACGGCATTGTGAACATTGACAAGCCAAAAGGCCCCACATCCCATCAGGTTTCTGACTATGTTCAAAAAATTTTGCATATAAATAAAAGCGGGCATTCGGGGACTTTGGATCCGGCTGTCACCGGAGTTCTTCCGGTTGCATTGGACAGGGCAACGAGAATCGTGCAGGGGCTTCTTACAGCAGGCAAGGAGTACGTTGCAATAATGCATTTGCATAAAAATGTTGAAGAGGAAAAATTAAGGGAAACAATAAATAAGCATTTTATCGGAAAGATACAGCAATTGCCGCCGTTAAAAAGCTCTGTAAAGAGGCAGCTGAGGACAAGGACTGTTTATTATCTTGACATTCTTGAGATTGACGGCAAAGACATACTATTTAAAGTCGGGACAGAAGCCGGAACTTACATCAGGAAATTGATCCATGATATCGGGCAAAAATTAAGGATTGGAGCCCATATGGCAGAGCTTAGGAGGACAAAAGCAGGCCCTTTTGACGAGTCAACTTTATTTACACTGCAGGAGCTTGCCGATGCTTATTATTTTTGGAAAGAAGAAAAGTCGAATGCGAGTGAGCTCGAGCGAACTCGCTCACATGCCACTGAAAAATTCATAAGAAAGGCAATACAGCCAGTTGAGAATGGAATCAATCATCTGCCTAAAATCTGGGTTTTTGACACAACAATTGAAAGCATTTGCCACGGGGTTGATTTGAAAGTGCCGGGGATAAGCAAGCTGAATGACACAATAGGCAAAGAAGAAACTGTTGCAATCATGTCATTAAAAAATGAGTTAGTTGCCTTGGGCATTGCAAAAATGGCATCAAAAGAAATGATGGCTGAAAAAGGGGTTGCTGTGCAGACAGAAAAGGTGTTTATGCAGCCTGGAACTTATAAACTCAATAAACAGGGATAAGAATTCCAATCGTTAACTTTAAATATTTGCTTATCAAATCTGCGTTTCATAATCAAACAATATTTAGTTATTTTATTGAGGGATTATATAAGAATTGTGCAACACAGCAACAACAAAGAAACCTTTAAATATAACATCGGTTTATCTTCTTAGTTCATCGCCTCCAGTTCAATATTGTGTTAGATATTCAAATTCTACGTTACAAATATTGAAGGCTGATGTATTTGTGTGCTTGATGTTGTGCATCAAGTACCTGTAAGCAATTAAGTTTCAGCTCAATATAGTGTGACAGCGACCATAAAAGGAAGGATAAACATAAAGTCGGCTAAATCTGAGATGCAAATCTTACGATTTAAAATTAATTCCCGTTGATCCTGCGGGAGGTTGCTGCTATTAGGGTTCGATTAAGCCATGCAAGTCTTTCCGCAAGGAAGGCAGACTGCTCAGTAACACGTCGATAATCTGCCCTTAGGTCCGGAATAACCTCGGGAAACTGAGGATAATACCGGATAGGGAAACCTAACTGGAAGGTGGGTTTCTTTAAAAGTAATGCCTAAGGATGAGTCGGCGGCGGATTAGGTTGTTGGCGAGGTAATGGCTCACCAAGCCGAAGATCCGTAGGGGCCTTGAGAGAGGTAGCCCCGAGA
>JAGVXT010000026.1 GCA_018303655.1 Candidatus Woesearchaeota archaeon | reverse complement strand
ATGGACAAAGGCGCAAATTATGAGGTTAAAGACATCAAGTTGGCGGGACAGGGCATTTTGAATCTTGAGATTGCAGAGTCAAGAATGCAGGCTTTGATGAAAGTCAAGCAAAGGTTCGCTAAGGAGAAGCTGCTTAAGGGAATCAGAATAGGCATGGCTCTTCATGTGACAAAAGAAACTGGTGTTCTGGTAAGGGCGTTGATTGCAGGCGGGGCAGATGTTGCAATTACGGGATGCAACCCCTTAAGCACGCAAGATGATGTTGCAGCAGCATTAGCTCAAGAAGGCATCAAGGTATGGGCTTACAAAGGCGAAACAAAAGAGGATTATTATAAGTATATAAACAATGTAATCGCTTTCGAGCCAAACATAACAATAGATGACGGCTGCGACTTGGTAAGTGAAATACACAAAAAGCACCAGCATTTAATCAAAGGCATAATTGCAGGCTGCGAGGAAACAACAACAGGCATAATAAGATTGAAGGCAATGGAAAGAGACGATGCATTGAAATATCCGATGATTGCTGTTAATGATAACAAAACAAAGCATTTGCTTGATAATTTTTTTGGGACTGGCCAGTCAACTCTCGATGGAATTTTGAGGGCAACAAACATTCTTTTTGCTGGAAAAAATGTTGTTGTGTGTGGCTATGGCGACTGCGGCAAAGGCGTTTCATTAAAATCCAAAGGATTGGGCGCAAATGTCATAATTACTGAAGTTGACTCATTCAGGGCATTGCAGGCTGCTCTTGACGGATTCAGAGTTATGCCGATAAAGGAAGCTGCAAAAATTGGGGATATTTTCATAACAGTAACCGGCAACAAGAATGTGATTGACATCGAGCACATAAAGCTCATGAAAGACGGCACAGTTCTTGCTAACTCCGGACATTTTGATGCTGAAATAAATGTCAATGAGCTTAAAAAGATTGCAAAATCAAGAAGAGTAAGACCTTTCCTTGACGAGTATGTAATAAACGGAAAGAAAGTTTATGTCTGCGGAGAGGGAAGGCTTGTTAACCTTGCAGCAGCAGAGGGGCATCCAAGCGAGGTAATGTCAACAAGCTTCTGCGGGCAGGCTCTTGCTTGCGAGTATGCAGTCAAAAACAAGGGAAGATTGCCAATAAAAGTTATTCAGCTGCCTGAGGAAATTGATAATGATATAGCCAAGCTGCAGCTTGAAGCAATGGAAATCCAAATAGACACGTTGACAAAAGAGCAAAAAGAATATCTTGAAAGCTGGCAGGAAGGGACTTGATTACTGCCCTCTTTCCTCTTTCTCAACCAAAGAAAACGGCGTTTGGTCGTATAAAATCTTTAATCCATCAGTTCCAATCGTGACAGGGTAAACATCCAGACTATGGTCCTGGCCTCTTATCTTTGCGACTGTGAGCACCCTCTCAAAATAAGAGCCTTTTCTTATCCTTGAAAGCAGGATTATGCCCTCAAATACAAAATCCATCATGTCATACGTTAATCTGTCAAAATCAGTTATCGACCTTTCAGAAACCACAAGAAAAGTGACATTTGCCTTTTTCATCTCCTGCATGAAAATAAGAACTTGGCGCCTGAACTCCATCTTGTTGCCGTCAAACCTTGGGTAAAGGTACTCAAAGAATATTAATGAGTCAAGAGCTACTCTTTTGACATTGCGTTTTTTTATTACATCAATAAGCCCTTTGATTGAGGATATGCCCCCTTTTAATGTTGCTATCGGCTTCTGCACAAACAGTATTTTGCCTTTGTCCACCATTGAAGCAATATCCATACCGAGATTTTTTGCGCTCTGGTTTAGCACGTCTAAGCTCTCTTCTGTGGATATGAATATTCCATTCTCATTGTAATCCTTTGACCCATAATATATGAACTGCAAAGCCAGTATGGTTTTTCCGGTTCCGGGCGAGCCTGTCACCAAAATGGAAGAATTCCTCCTTAATCCGCCTTTAAGCACCTGGTCCAAGCCAGGCACGCCTGTTTTTATAAGCTCAAATGCCAAAATATCACCCTTTTTTACTATCATTGTTTACTCTTATATAAAAGATTTATGGTTTGGCTTGTGGGCTCGAGCAACTGAATTGCGAAACCCACAAAGTGTCAACGGATTCATCGAAAATCAGTCGAATGGTGAGCGAGGTATATGCTTGCGAGTTCACGAGCAAGCTCGCGGACATCTCGAACCCCGCATCTAGATGCATGCGAGAGTGGAATGCGAAAGCTTGCTTTCGCTCGCTTAGCTCGCTCGCATGCTCGCGTTCAACTGACTGATTTTCGAGTGTGATCGGAAATGCGTAGCATTTACCGACATATGCCGTTGATGCGAAAAGTTTATATTCATAGGTTAAGATTTAACAGCTAAAAAAGTGGTGGATGATGCTGGAAGTAAAAGAGAGTTTTAAAAATGTCAAAAATTATAAAATTTTTGAACATTCCCAAAAATCGAAGATTTTTGATAAAGAGGTCAAAGGCCTAAAGGACTACTTGGTTCTTGTAACAGTCGATGCGAAAAACTACCAAAAAACAGCTGTTGATATTGTAAAATCCTTTGTCAATGAATGCAGAACTCCGGGCGTTTATGTTACTTTAAACAAGCCCTATGATATTATGCAGAGGATTCTTGAAAATAACAGCATAGACACCAGATTAATCATTTTTATTGATGCTGCTTCAAGGACGGACACAAAAAAAGTCGGGAATTGCCTGTATGTAGGAAGCGCTGAAAAGCTAAGCGACATGTCTGTTGCAATGGACCAGGCAGTCAAGGCATTGCCTACAACTGAAAAATTCCTTATTTTTGACTCTTTGAACACGCTGGCAATTTTCAACAAGCCAGCAACTGTGGCAAGGTTTGTCCATTTTCTAACTGCAAAGATGAGGGAATGGAAAGTGAAAGGCGTTATAATAACGCTTGAGAAGGAAACTGACCCGGCATTGCTGGATGAATTGACTCAGTTTTCCGACGCTAGAATAGACATTGGAGGTGAATCTTAATGGCGCATTTGATTATTGTTGGAGTTACAACAGTCATATTTGGCGTAGCTTCCCTGTTTTTGATTTCAAGAGCGAGAAACAGGTTAAGCGAGGGCTCCATAAGGAGATACATGGATAATTTTGCAATATGCCTTGCTTTTATTGTCATTTTTTCAGTATGGCAGACTGCAAGAAGCATCCTTGGCATAAGCATAGATGTAGAAGGGCTTGCAACCTACCCCGAATACATATTCATAGTATTTGCTTATATGGCATTTATTGTTGCTTCTTTCAGGGTGATGAAGATAAGCCAGGAATTTGGATTTAAGGAAGACGGAAGAAAAATACAGCAAATAATCAGGGAGAAGCCGAAAGCAAGGAAATCAAAATGAAAAAAATGAGTTGGAAATCGCAGGTCAGCGTTGAGTACATGCTCATTATGGGCTTTGCAACACTCATGACGATACCATTGCTGATTATTTATTACACATACACGGCAGATTCACGCGATTCAGTGGCAACTAGCCAGGCGCTTCAGATTGCCAGGAAAATAGTTGATTCCTCTGAATCAGTTTACTACATTGGCAAGCCGTCGCAGACAACGCTAAAGTTCAATTTTCCTGACAGCATACATTCAACAAATTTGTCAAGCAGGGAAGTTGTGTTCAAGATAAAAACAAGAAGCGGGGTAACAGACATTGTGCAGGTTTCTTCTGTAAACATGAGCGGAAGCCTGCCGGTAACTCAAGGGATGCACATAATAACAATAAAGGCGGAAGACGGCTATGTTAAGGTAACATCGAAATAAAAACAAAGATGAGATAAAAAATTTGCAATAAAATAATAAAATTAATTCAAAAAATAGGTGAATTATGCATCTTAAAGCACAAATGAGTGCTGAATTTTTTGTATTTGTGGGGCTTGCAGTTCTGATAGCGATAGCTTTTGAAATTATCTCCCTGGGCCAGTTAAATGATTTCAGGCTCCAAAAAGAAAATGAGGCTGTCAGGGACCTTGCATTGAAGCTGCAGCAGGAATTGCTTGTAGCATCCACTGTTGAAGACGGCTATGTGAGAACATTCCAGATTCCAGATAGTATTGAAATCATTAATTATTCATTATCAACGCAAAATTCAACGATAACTGTCAAGTCAAAAAATTCCCTTTATATTGCATCCTTACCAAAAGTTGTTGGCAACGTAAGCAAAGGCGCAAACACAATCAACAAAACAGGAGGTGTTATCTATATCAATTAGAGTGTCAACTAGGGGCAGTTGCGTGCGAGAACGCTCAGTGAGATGCGAGGTTCGCAAGAACCTTGCTCACCATGTCACTGCTTGCGAGAGTGGAATGCGAAAGCTTGCTTTCGCTCGCTTATCTCATTCGCAAGCTCGCATTCAGGTTTTTGCACGCTCGCGTTCATCTCAGGCATGGTACATGGACTTTGCAATAGCGCTGCTGCTGTTCATATTCACGCTGGTAGTTTATTTCAGCTATGCAAGCAATTTCCAAAAGCAGGAAAAAGGTGATTTGGGCGAGATGCTTGCGGATGCAAAGGCTATTTCATCTTCATTGGCTTTGAGCGGCTATCCGACAAACTGGGACAATACAACAGTAATAAGAATAGGGATTGCTGATGAGCAAAAGATAAATGTAATAAAAATAAAATATTTCAAGCAGCTTAATTATTCAAAAACAAAAACATATTTTGGCACATTTTATGACTATTTTGTATTTTTTGTCAATGACAAGGGTGAAGTTTTAAACATAAACGGGTTTTGCGGAACTGGACAGCCTCTTATTGATGTGTCTTATGATATCAAAAGCGCTTATTATTACTCTAGCGAGGATGACAAATTTTTGAAAGACTTCATGAGCAATACTTTCAAAGCAGATGTTTATTTTGGTGACAATCCAAGTAACCTAGATGACATAGACAGTTTGATAAGCAACATAAGCAAATATGGGTTTCTTGTTATGGAGCATCCTGCTTTTGACACCGGAAAATTTGAAAACATATACAAAGAGCCACTTAATTATTACTCTTCAAGAGGCGGTTTTACAATGCTTAGCGGTCAGCTTGTGTCTGGACAAAAAAAAGAGTTGTTTGGCGTTTCATTTAGTAAAGAAAAAGGTCAGTCAATAAGCGATAGAAACTCAACTGTCAATACTACAGACCCCTATTTAGCACTAACTATTGGAGAGAATATTGTATTTAGACAATCTTACGATGTTGCAAATGATACATCATCTGCTTTACCCGCACTTGAACTTACGACAATAGCGAGTTTCAATAAAGACAATACAAATGCAATCGCAAAATGGAAATACAGCAACGGCACTGTTTATTTTTTAAGCGATTTTGATGTTTCTTTTTTCAGCGGCGATTTTATCAAAATAATTGAAGACCTTGCAAAAAGCTTAATTGAGGGCACATGCTACCCTATTAATGTCACAGGCATAAGCAAAAACAAGCTTGTAAAGGCTGAGCGCTATTTGAATTACAATTCAAAAATTATTAAGATGGTTGTTTATGTATGGCAATGAAAACCAGCAAAAATTGGAGATTTTTGTGGCCCAGAAAATTAGTCGAATGTGAGCGAGTGAAACGAACTCACTCGCATGTCACTGAATTTTCTCGGGAATTAAAATTTTTTTCAGGCATAAAAATTATTTCATAAGTTTAATGCAATGAAAAGATGAAAAAGGCAGTATTTTTCACAATTGACAGCCTGCTGGCATCAGGCATCATAATAATTTCAGTCCTTCTTGTTGCAAATTTTTATTCTGCTGAGCAGCAGCAGATCAACATAAATTATGCTTCGCAGGACTTAGTAAGGATTTTCTCAACAATGAATGTTGGAGAAGTTAATAATGATTATGCAAAAAGCCTTATCGCATCAGGGGAAATAACAAACACCAACAACACAATACTTGAGCAGATCGGAGATTTCTGGGCAGAAGATAAAATCGAGCTGGCTAAGAATTTTACAAAAAATTTAACAGAAGGCATAATTCCTTCTGTTTATGGATTTAGTGTATTGGTTAGTGATGAGGAAATTTACTCCAGAAATCTTCCTGTAAAAAGGGCTCTTGTTTCTTCAAGAAAAATAATAAGCGGCATAGCAAAGGCAAAGCCAAAAGAGGGCTTTACGTCAAGGGCTTATTTGAGCAAAATAACCTCAAAAACAAATACAAAGCATTACCCTTTTGATGTTATTGCACCTTGTTACAATAGCATGAACGATCCTTCAAATGCGGATAGGGCATCAATAGAATATACTATAGAGTTGCCTAATGATGCAATTGTCACAAACGCATCTTGGATTATTGTCCCCGCACTTGCAAACACAGAAGTTGATGCATATGTAAATAATAACAATGTTTTCAAAGGTGTTCCTAATGAGAATAGTATTTTAAATGCTCAGGGAAATTTTACTTCTGGAATAAACAAAGTAAGATATAATCAGACTGTTTATTTAGGTGGAGGTTGCCCAGGAGACGATGGAACCAGCAATGTTGTTTTGACATATAAAACGCAGCAACTACAAACAATTGACAATAAGACTAAATTTCCATTTGCTGTTGTTTATGCAAACGGAAGAATCAGCGATTATGAGAAACCAATTTTTGCTCCAAATGCAGATATTAGCAAAATCAACATAAGCTTATACGTTAATGCTAGCAGTATCCATCTTTATTTCAGATTCAAAGCCACTACTATTGATATAGGCAGTAAATTGGTAACGAACAATTATGTTGAGTGGAAAGATAATGATATTAAAAACAACCTATCACAAAGTGGAATTAGCTACAACAATTTGAAAGATAGTTATTTCTACTTTATCTTTGACTTTTTACCCTTTAATAATAATGTAACAATTTTACCTAACTCAAGTGTCATATTAGAAGGCACACAGCAAACTTTGCCTTTTGGATTTATAGATGTAAGCCAAAAAATTGATCTTACTATGCAAAAAGATCCTGCCCCATTTGCTTGGTGTCCCGACTCCTATTACAATGTCAGTTGGGGATTTAGACTGCCTGAGAATATGATTCCCCTCTACTCGGATTGGGTTATAGGGTGGTGTTGGCTTAACGATGCAGACCAAATAGCAAAAGCTAATGGCATTGACTTATATAGGCATATTGAGGGTGATTCGGGCACTGATCCTTTTATAGGAGCATTTGCTCGATACGGGTATACTAAGAATACCGCATCTGGCAGTATAGTTAATGGTCAAAACACGTTTGATTTACAATTCGGGTCAGATTATTCAACAAAACCAAGTATATCATATGGAGAAAATGTATTCATTATACCCAATAGTGTTACTTATACCTCTGTTCTTGGAAATGCTGAAGGGTGCACTTGGAAAGTCCAAGTAAATCAAGGTGTTGACAAGATAATAAGCGTGCCAAAGGATTATAATGGAGGTAATAGCTGTGTGTTTAACCAAAGTGATACTATCTACAACATCAATGACTCTAATCAAATAGCAGCTTTACAAATATTTGAAATCTTAGACTTTGACAGTGATGGTGACGTTGATCTACTTATAAGCGAAGGAGATGTAGAAATAGAAACGTTAACAATCTCAAAAGTTCCTTCTTTGTGGGGGCCTGCAATTATAGAGATAAGGGTGTGGGAATAGGAAGGTTTAAATACAAATTACGTAATATTACGTAATATGGTAGCTTTGACTGGAAAAATAAGCAAAGGAACTTTAATGGACCAGGTGTACATACCAAAAGACAGGCCCATGGGCTTTGAAATAGGCATGCCTGTAGTGGTTAAACCGCTGACAGAAGAAGAAGAAGTCAAGCCTATACACTGCAATATTGAAAAACTGGAGCCTGTAAAGGTGATTATTGTACAAAAAATTTTCAGCGAATTGAATTTTGCAGATAACATAATAATAACAGGCTCATTTTTGGAAAGTGGTTTTCAATTTAATGATATAGATATTCTCTTAATTTACAATAAAAAGATAGATTTTAGAAAAATAGAACAAAACTTCAATAAGCTCTTTGGTTTAAATTTCCATGTTATTGCTTTAGACTACAATACACTGCTTAAAGGGCTGGAAACAGACCCCCTTTACCAAGCAATGCTGAGCAGGTACATTTCTAAAAAAAGGCTTATCTTCAAGTATAAAAATAAAATTGATTATAAAATTCTTGATTTGCACTTGTTGAAAAGCAAGCAACTTATGGATAATTTTGACTATTTGGCAGGAAACTTAAAATACGGCATGGCAAGAAATATGATAGCAATATTTCTTTTCTTAAATAATAAAAAAATAAGCAATGAAGCTATAGACAGCGCAATAAAAAAAGTGCTTAAAGAAGAGCCAATAAATATTAAAGAGAATGTAATAATCAATAAATCCATTTTTTTACAAGAATATAAAAAATTGTATAAAGATTTATTCAAAATTATATTAAAAGGAGTTAAAAATGGCACTCAATAGAAAAAAATTCATTGATTTGTTTATTGGAAATGCCTCAAACGCTATTCTTCACAAAATATTGGAGAAAGCTGTTGAAGACGAGATTATTAGAAAATATTATGATAAAGAATTTTTGAATTCATTTGAACTAGCAAAAAAATACAGGGAAAAAATCAACCCTATAAGCAGTAACTTGCCCGAGTATTCTGAAATAAAAGAACGGATTATGAAAAAGGTGAATAACGAATTGAAAATCAGGATTTCAAAAGGCTATAAAAATATAGATTTAAACCTTGTAGAATCTGCTACTGATGGCATCTTGTCGCAATTAAGGGTGTCCTAAATGTTCAAAAAAGCAATCTTTTACACAACAGCTGCAATAGCATTGACAATAACCATATTTGTGACTTACAGCGCTTACGGCACTTATCGATTAAGTGAAAAGATGGAGGTTATACAGACAAGAATTGAAACTGTCAATTTCTTTATAAAGGATGTTGAAAGGGACATAAGCAACGGCGCTTATATTGCAGGCTTTAGGACTTTGCTTAGCTTCAATCAGTTCATCACGGCAAATGGCACATTTATTAATAATTTAAATGAAAAGTTCAAGGAGTCTTTTTTGAATGGAACAATTAATCAGCAGCCATTAAGCTTAATGAAGGACTCAACTTTTACAGACTGGGCTAACAAAATTTCTATAGAGGCAAATAAAGTTGACATAAAATTCAACTTTACAATAAATGATGTCAAACTAAACCAAACAGGCCCTTGGACTGTAAGCATTGGCTTAAATTTGAGTTTGGATATAAGGGACAAGAGGAATACAAGTTACTGGATAAGGGACAGGTATTTGACAACAAAAATAGATATTATCGGCTTTGAAGATCCTCTTTATATCGTCAACGGCAATGGAAGGGTTACTAATGCGATAATTCAATCGAATATAACAACTTTTGTTGTTGTTGGAAAGGTTAACAATTTGCTAAGGCACATGAACAATTCTTGGTATGTTGCTCGTAATGACAGCCCAAGCTTCTTGATGAGGTTTGAAGGCAATTTAGGCAATTCCACTTATGGAATTGAAAGCCTTGTCAATCTTGATGAATTCCAGCAGCAGGGATTGGCTATTAAAGACAGAAGTATTGTTGATTATATTTATTTCGGAACAAAATCAACAACCAATTTCAGAATCAATAACACTCCAGAATGGTTCAAGATTGATCAAGGGCATTTGGAATTTTATCAGGTGGAAAATATAACTATATAGAGAACTTTGAATAATTCATTATTTTTGCATTTTCATTCAAAGTTCTCTTAGAGAATTTTGACAAAATTGATATATTTCAAAATTCTCTATAATATATACTTAAAATAAACAAAAAAAGAAATAGTTCCTTACTCTATCCTTGTTGTTACTTGGCCTACGCTGTTATGCTGTATGCCAGGCGAACCATCTGAATTGGTTGTTGTATAGGTGATATTTGCCTGGCCATTGTACTTTGAGCCTGAGTTTACGCAGGTTAATGTCCATGTTGCTGGTTCCCCGTTTGCAAGGGCCCCCAGGGTTTCTAAGGCTGTGCATCCTGCTGCTTTTACAGCGTCAACAGTTATATCATAGCCTAACGAGTTTTGCACCCTCAAAACAAGCGATGTGGCAGTTGCCTTGTGATCCAAGCATGCCAATCCTGCCTGAAATGTGCATTTTGCCGGCAGGAACCTGTCAGGGCTTAAAACACCAAAATAAGCAAGAGCGCCAATTGCAACCAAAACAACCAATATGGCCCACCCATAGGTCATCAGGAATTCCAATGCGGCTTGACCTGAACGCGAGCTGTGGCATGCGAAAGCTTGCTTCCGCTCGCTTATGTCGCTACGTTCTCGCAAGCATTTTGATTTTTTGTTAACCATCATTTTCACCTCATTTATTACCATCATTTTCACCTCATTTATTATTATTCAACCTTTGAGTTTATATTGCCATATGCTGTCTTTGTCAGGTTTGTGTCCTTTTCAGTATAGCCCATTGTAATGTCAGCCTTAAACTTCTCTTTTGCAGCGCCATTACTGCATGAGCCGCCTATAACAAAAGTATGGTCTGTCCCGCTTGACAACTGGTCTGTGAATGTGCTGCTGCATACACCTACACTAATGCTGGTAACTGTAATTGTCCTTCCAAGGCCGTTGGAAATGACAAGCGTGACCTTTGTAGGCTCCACCTTGTGGCTTACACAGGCAATTCCAGGCTGAAGAATGCACTTCTCCGGAAGGAATTTTTCCGGGCTTAAAACACCAAAATAAGCAAGGGCTGCAATTGCAGCAAGAACAACAAGAATAGCCCACCCATAGGTCATCAAAAATTCCATGGCAGCTTGGGCTTTATTTGAAATAGGAAAAACTCTCATCAACTTCACCTCATTTTTAAAGTCATTTTTGTTTTAATGTAATTTAAATAACTGTTTAATAACTAATATATAAATCTTTCCAAGATTTATACTGTGAATGAAATCAAGCATTATATGCTGAAAAATAATCCAAGCAGTTTTCCTGCCAGCCCTTGCGTGATAAGGTAGATAGTTAATGACACAGTAATAAAAACAGGTATATATTTCACGCCTGATTTTACATTGCCTTTTTTTATGATTGAAATCATCATTGCGGAAAACAACGAGGTCATTATCAAGGATACAATCGCGAAAACTCTGAAGTCTGACGGGGTTACGCCAGTTCCTGAAAATGTCATGGCAAGCCCTACGCCTGCAGCAACATTTGTTGAACTTCCCAGAACAGAGCCGAGGCTGTGCACAACCTCTATCAAAACCCCCGACATTGCAAATAAAAACGGAGCTGCAACTATTGTCGAAAAAGCAATGAATATAACATAGGTTGTTACATTGGCAGACATTTCCTTGAGCATTGATCTTTGCTCTTGTATGTTTATCGCTATCTTGTTGAGCAAATCCCCGATTTTTCCTCCGGCTTCAACGCCCTCATTAAGCATGCTTACCGACCTTTTTAGAGTAACTGAGTCATATCTTGCCGCAAATCTTTCCAATGCCGTCTTTAAGTCTGTACCGCTCATAGTTTCCTTGGCAACCATTTCAATCTCCTTTGCCAGCACGCCAAATCTTGGTCTTATAGCGTACCACAAGGCCCTGTCAATTGTCATGCCCGCATTTATGTTTGATGCCGTCAACTGCATAAAATCCGGCAAAACCTCCTCTATGTCAACCTTTCTTCTGAAAATCTTTAAATCAACAGACAAGTAAAACATAACCCACAAGGCAAATATCAGAATGATAAAAATGAAAACCCAAAGCACTATCATCGATGCAACAACAGTTCCCCATGTAATGCCATAGGTCACAGAGAAATAATAGATAAGATAGCTTGATATTGCAAGATTTGCCGCAACAGCTATGTTAAAAAAAGTTTTGGACAGCTTCTGGGGGCTTATATCAAGACCAGCCCTTTCAATGTAATCTTTTATCTTTTGCTTTCTCTCCTGCGCTGTTATTTTTTTTTGCTGCTCTTTCTTGTATTTTTTTTTAAAAAAATCAATCCTTCTTTCCGGCTGGGCTATGCCAGTCTTTTTTTTAAAAAGATTTTTTATGCTGAACATGGTTGAACTTTGATTCCAGCTTCATCTTAAAACTCAATTGCCGGCCTGGAGAACTTCACTATTGATATGAACATGAACTGCACAAATCCCAGGAAGCCTGCAAGCATAAGCAGTATTGTAAGGCTCAGATCGAATTGTATGAACGACGACAATATTATCAGCATTGTCATTCCCAATGACGGCAAAATGACGGCAATTATCATATAAAACATTGCAAGCGGATTCAGCTTTTTGCCGTACTTGTTGACTTCGGTTATCTGGTCCTTTGTTATCTGGTCCATAGCTGAATAAAGGGATTTTGCTACATCAGAGCCTGTCCTCATGGAATTTATCATCTGCCACAAAACTTTTTTGAAGTCGTTTGACGGGACGAACTCAACTGCCTCGTTCAGCGCATCTTCCATGCTCGTTCCCAAATCAACCTTGTTCGTTATTTCCTTGAAGTACCTTCCTATAACTTCATAATTTTTTGAGACGTTGAGCATTGCATTGTACAATGGAACGCCTGATTCAAGCTCAATTATTATGAATCTTCCTGCAAAAATAATCTCCTTGCTGATTTCTTTCTCTTTTTTTGATATCTTGACATCAGGCAGCCTTATCATGTAAAAGAACATTACAAAAAATATTACGGGAACAATGAGAAACAGCATGCCCTTGAGGACGTTTAATTTAGCAAGCACCAGGAACAGCGTAACAACCAATCCAGTTGTCATGTAAAATGCGGAAATAAATGTCTTTTTGATAAAATCTTCAGGCTTGTCCTCCATGCCGGCCTGCTTCAGCTTTGCCTTAAGGGTTGGAAATGATTTTGAAATCCTCTGGAATAATGTGTTTAAAGCGCCTGCTTTGATTTTAATCACCCAATAGCTTGTTTTTTCTTACATAATCCATCAAATTGTCCTTGTTTGTGTAGTATTCAGCCATGATCCTTCCGACAGTGTCTACTGTGTTGATATCATTCTTTACAATCCACTTCAAAATTGCTTCTTTTTCATTCAAAGAACTATTTAATTCGCTTCTTGTAAATCCAGTGAACAATTCTATCGTGCTTAGCAGCACCTTTGAGTTTGCAACTTTTTTCAATATGCCCTTTCTTATGTCTAATTGTATAAGCACATTCGGCTCGGAATCTGGGGTTATCTCCGCTATCTGAAATGTTTTCCTCACTCCAGTTCTTCTGTTCCTGTATTGCACAACTATCATTGATATTGCAGGCAGCAAAGATTTCGGAATATCAATTGGTGGATTGGTAAGCCTTGTTATTGTTTCGCGGGCATCATTTGCATGCACCGTTGCATAAACAGAATGGCCCGTATGAATAGCTTCGAAAAGCACCTCAGCCTCTCTTTTTCTTCTTATCTCTCCTACAATAATCCTGTCAGGCCTCATTCTTAATGAATTGACCAGCAGGTCAAGCATTGAAACTTCCCCTTTGCCTTCAGGATTAGGCAGCCTTGTAACCATTGGCACCCAGTGCAGGAATTTTGGCAGTTGAATTTCTCTAGTGTCTTCTATGCTTATAATCCTCTGATTGGGTGGAAAGAAATTTGCAACTACATTAAGCATGGATGTTTTTCCGGTTGCTGTTCCTCCCGAAATCAAAGTTGAAAGCTCATATTGCACACCCAGCCATATCAATGCAGCTGCTTCTGTTGAGATTGTGTTGTCTTTTATGAAGTCTGTGATTGTCCATGGCTTTGCTGCAAACTTTCTCAATGTTATTGTATTGCCCGCGACAGAGATAGGCTCAAGGGTTGCATTTACTCTGTCTCCTCCCCTAAGGTGGGCATCCATCAACGGTTCAAGTATTGTGAGCTGCCTTCCAACCCTTCTTCCAATCATTGTAGCATAATGCCTTATCTGGTCTTCGCTTGCAAGCATTATATTTGTCTTCAGCCAGCCGAATTTCACATGATATACCCATACAGGCTCCTCAGCATCGTTAATTGCCACTTCCTCAAGATGGACATCATCCATCAGGATTTCAATGCTTCCAAGGCCTAAGCTTCTTTGTATAAGATAGGATTTCAGAAAATTTGCTGTTGTTTCATCGGCATCAGGGAAATGCTTGTTAACCAATGTTGCTATTGCATCCATGAACCGCTGCTCAATCACTCCGGTGTCTTTTGTTGTCAGGATATCAACCATGCCAAGGCTTACCTGCGCTGTAAGCTCCTCTCTTATTTTTTCAAGGATTATCTCTGTGTGCTTGCTTATGCTTGAGATTGAAACTTCATATATGGGCACAAATTCGCCCTTTTTTTTGTATATCTTGATTGTTATGGGTATGTTGTCAGAAATAAAGTTGTATGTTGCAATAAGCTTTACATCCTCTTTTTTGATTGAAGTTAAATCTGTTTTTTTCTCTTCCTTTATTTCCCCTTTCATTGCAAACGGAGACAGCCCGGTAACTTTCACTTCGCCCTTTAATGCCTCTTTTTTAGGGGAAAGAATGCGCCCTGCACCTTCCTCACGCCTTTTCAGGCTAAATCGCTTCAGCAAAATATACACCTCTTTTTGTGATAACAAAAAGAGACCAGCGAAAATCATATTTTCGCGCTGCCTCTTTTTTAATGAAACAATACAAATAAAATAATATTTATCTCCTGATAAATGAGCCCAGTTCTTTAAGCTCTGCCTCAAACTGGAATTTCTTTTTATTCACTTCGCCAAACTTTTTTTCCAAGTCAACCATTTGCTTGCCTACATCGCCGCTTTTTGCAGTCAATTGGAATGACTTGGCTTTTTTTATCAGCTCTATCAGGCTTTTTTCAAGGTCGTCACGGTCTTTATTTACCCTGTCAACAAGATTTACAACAGCTAATTTCTTGTCAAAAAATTCCCTGACTTTTTTTGTTACATTTTTCACATCTGCAACACTTTTCTGCTTCTGGGCTATCTTTCTCGTAATCTTGTCCTGGATTTCAAGCACTTTCCTTTCCTGCTCCTGGCTTTTCTCTATCAAAGGGCCTATAATTGATTTTTCCTCGTCAACACGCTGCTTTATGTCATTTACAAGCAAATTCAGCTTTTCTATGTGCAATTCCGAGTTTTTTATTGCTGTGTCCTCATCCAAAACCTTTTTTTCTATAAGGCCTATCATTGATTTCATTTCTGTTAATCTTTTATTCAGGATTTTCTCGCTTTCCTCTATTGATTGGGATTCTGCCTTTTCTTTGTTTAATTCCTCCCTTTGACTTGTTATGCCGGCAACAACCTCCTGATACTTTTTTTGCTCTCTTGAGATTTGCTGAGTTAACTCCCCCATCTTGAGCTTTGCCTCGTTTTTTTGCTCTTCCACCTGCTTCCGCAGCTCTTCCTTTAACTGCTGATATCGCTCCAGTTCCTTTAAGTCCTCTCTCACAGTATCAAGCTCCATTCCGAGCTCGCTTTTCAGCCTGTCAAATTCATTTTTTACTTTTTTTAGGTCCTCAGCTTGTTTATCAAGAAAGCTCAGGCTTCCCTCAGCTTTTCTTACAAAAACATCCTTTTTGCTTGTAAATTCCTTTGCCTTTACCTCAACTTCTTTTCTTGTTAATTTTCTTTCAACAAGGAAAGGCTTTGTCATCTTGTACTCAACGCTTATAATTCCTTCTTCCTCAAGAAAATCAACCCATTCCTGTACCACAGTCATGCTAACTCCAAGCTCTTTTGCAGCGTCCTGCAATGCAATCCTGCCCCTTTCCTTGACAATTTTTACTAATTTGTCCACCCCTGTCTCTATTATGCTGCTTTCTATTTCCATCCTGTCAAATTTCTTGTGCTAATTGTTTAAAAATGTTATGTTTTGTCAAAATGAAAAATGATTCACCACTTTCAAGTGGCTCATCTGGAAAATCAGCTCCAGCAACTTCTCCGGCAGACCCATCATGCCCTTATTATAGTAAAGGCAACAAATAATTGAGCATAATTATTGCCTTTACTTGTCGAAAATCAGTCGAATGGTGAGCGTGCTTGCGAGTTCACGAGCAAGCTCGCGAACAACTCGAACCTCGCATGTCACTGATTTTCGAGCACTAGAAAACCATAAGGTTTTCTTTGTATTACGAACGGATAACTATTGCTCAATTATTATCCGTGAGTATAGAGAGAAAAACCCGTATTTTGTTTTATAGAGAATTTTGAAATATATCAATTTTGTCAAAATTCCCTAAGAGAACTTTGAATGAAAATGCAAAAATAATGAATTATTCAAAGTTCTCTATATAAAAATCTAAAGAAAATCTTATTCTGTTTTCCTTCTCTGCATCATGAAGTAGCCGACTCCTGCTACAATCATAATTATTCCAACAACAATCCATGCAATTGCTGTATTGCTTAATCCTGGCTTAACTTCTGGTGCTGGTGGTGCCTCTGCTGGAGGAGCTGTTGGAGCCTCTACAGGCACTTCTGGTGGCATTTCTGCTGATGGAGCCTCTGGTGCTGGCGCTGCCGGGGCTGCTTCCTTTGTGCCAATAGCGAATGTGCTGAATCCAGGCGTTGTTGATTGGTACAATACATTGTTTGCATCATCTCCTGTTTTTGCTGTTAGAAGTGCATTCCACTTGCTGTCGCTGTACCTGTACAGCACAACGTCTGTTTCTGCAACTCCATTGCTTGTCAGCCATGATTTTAGCACTCTAAAGTTGATTGTTATCTTTGAAGCATCTGAATCAGCTATATTTGATTTTGTCAATTGCAAGTATTGGAATACTTTTCCTCCAGCCCCTGTTGTTAATGGGTTTGACGTCAGGCTTGCAACCTTTACCTCAGCATTTGTAACTGTATTTGCAACATCAACCATAACTCCTGTAACAGCTATATTCTCATTATTAATGGCTAGAACAGCGCTTGAGCCGGAATCTAGAGTGTCCCATCTTCTGGCTGCTGATGCTACTTCATTGCTTACTGCCCCTCCGCCGCCTCCACTAGCGCCTGACGAGGCTGTTGTTGTTGCTGCAGCTGCTGCGGCTGCTGCGCTTGTTGTGAAGTTGAATGTGCCATTTTTGATGCAGTTGCCGTTAAAGTCACATATGCTTACATTAAAGTGATACAATGTGCTTGCAGTTAAGCTGCTTAGAGACACTGATTGTGATTGGTTGAAGTCTGTTTCCATAGCAGTGGAAGTCAGAGAGCTTATTACAGTGCCGTAAAATACAGTTACATTTACTGTCTCATTTACATTGCTTATGCTTATTATTGCAGTGACCGAGCTTGGAGTGGATGATGTTACTGAGCTGTTTGGCGTGTTTGGCGGTGTGGTGTCTGAAACGTTTAAGTAAAATACAAAAGATGCAACGTTGCCTGAAGCATCCGTAGAGTTGAAAGTTATATTATAACCTACAACCACCCCATTCAAGTTCTTGTAGCTTTCTGTTTGGCCAAGGCAGATTGTGCCTGATTTAGTCATTCCTCTGGGTGTTGAGCCATTAGCCTGGTATACGCAGCTTACAACATCTGAAGAAACTGTTATGTTAGGCACAAACACTCCAACAGTTTGGTTGTCGGTTGTTGGATTCGGCGTGCTTAATGTTATTGTAGGCGCTGTTGTGTCATTCACAACTACAACTGTGCTGAAATGAGGCACTTGAACTATCGTTTTGCCTCCTACAGTGTAGTTCCAGCATGGTGTGGTGGTTGTTCTTGTAAATGCCACATCACATTGGCTAATATTTGTTCTTATTGTTAAATCATCCTCATTTGGAATCCACCAGAATTCCGGCCCGCTTGGAGTTCTATCTGAATTGTTTATTGGGAATACAACAACTCCATAATAGGAATTGTTGTTGTTATTGGTGAATTCTTCAATGGAATTATTAAACCATACCGATCTTAAAACAGTCATTGTCCAGTTGTTTTGCAATCCAGGCACAAAGCTTGACCTGTTTATTTCAGGGGCGAATTTTACCTTGTCCCAGTTAACAGCTGAGCCATTAATATCTCTTAATGATATATTTGTGTTATTCCCGTTGCTTGCAGTAAACAATATTTCAAATGTGTTTGTTGATGTCTCATTTGAGCCATTTACAGGCTCGTAGCCTGTGCCTGATTTAATGCTTATAGTTACATTTGTTACGTTAGTGCCATAGACTTCCGCAGCATAATAAAACATAGTTGTATTTATATCGCCAAAGTGGACAGAGCCTGTTGCAGTGAATGTGATTGGGCTACTATTGACAGCATTGCCTAATGTGTCATTGACCCCGAATTTGATAGTATGCGTTCCTGCAGTGAAATTTGTTATATTCAATATTGTAATATTTTCTGCTGCTCCCATTATACTGCCGCTCAAATTCAATACGGTAATTTGATAGTTGTTATCCAAATAATAACCAAACCAGTCAATTCTCTGGCTGTCATCTTTTGCAGATAAGCTAATTGAAATGTTCTGAGTGCCTCTAAATCCGTCAGTTGGGGTAGTTACTGCAAGTGAAGGCCCTAAATCATCAACCAAAAATCCGAATACTGAGGAGTTGAAATTGCCTGCAAAGTCGTATACTGTTATAGTTACAGTCCTATTTGCAGATGCTCCTTTGCATCCACTGTAATTAAATGGTGCTATCCTTGTAAGATTTGTGAATAGGTTCGAGTCTGAATTACAGCTTGATGTCCAGCTCATGTTTTTGAGTATGCCTGTTCCTCCAACTACAGTTGAGAAGTTCATTGTGGTGAATGGGGTTACATTAGACTTGTTTATTGCTGACAATCCATTTGACAATACCATAAAGTCTATGGTTGGAACGCTTCCAACTTGTACATTAAATGTGTGTCCTGCTATGATTCTATTGCCCCATATGTCCACTGCAGTTATGTTGACAAAGTGTGTTCCATTCATAAGCGGGCATGTTGGATCTACATCTGCAGACGATACCTCAAATGAGTCATTTCTGTGCTTCTCTACATTTGTCGCTCCAACAAACGTGTTTGAGTAAAATGCTGCTTGGCCGCATCCTTGAACTCCGCCTGAAGTTGGCGGCAGGGTGCTGTCTACGCTCACATTAATGCTGGTTAATCTACTGAATTCAGTTATAGCCCAGCTTATCAAAGGCGTTGTATCGGTGATGTGTGTGCCATTCACAGAAAGAGTACCATTTATTGTAACTGTAGGCACTGTTGTGTCATTAATCTGTATTGTGATGTTCCTGACGCTTGCGGAATTATTAACATTTCCTAATGTATCATTTACAATGATTCTAAAGCTTATGTTATTTCCTTCAAATTCGCTATGCCCTCTGGGTATAAAAAATGTAAAATTACTCCATCCGCTAGTTCTAGTTCCGGAAGGAGTTATATTATTACCAACAAAGTCTTTTGTTGTATTGATTGTCTGCCATGCGCCAACACCGCTGTTAGCAGTAACGTTATAGAACTGCAAATCCGCTTCAAAAGGCCTTGTCAGGTTATCGGTCCAATTGGCTTGTGCAAAAATTTTTCCAGTTACTGCATCACCTTGCGCTCTTGAAACGCCATCTCCTAAGCCTAATTGGTAAGAGTCGTTACCACCGTCACTGCCACTGGCATTTATCCTAGAAGAATTTGTAATATTAAAGTAGAACAGAACAGGGGGTATTTGGTCAACAGTCACTGTTATATTGCTGCTGCTATCATTGATAGGATTAGAGTTATTGCTTGTATCCCTGGCTGTGATAACCACCCTCCATGTGCCGTTTGAAAATGCAAAAGTAACATTACATGTTACAGATGTGGTATTTTGAGGACTTACAATATCGCTAGTTATGCATGTCAAGTTTGATGAAGATGTATTTATGTAACTGAATTCTGCCTTGCCTAGTTGCTTGTTTGCGCCTTGGTAAATTGAAAGATTGATTGAATAATTAAGCGTCAGGTTAAGCCCTGTTGAGTTTATATCTTCCAGTGTAAAGTTTATCCTATTCAAAGCTGTTGTAATATTAATGTCGTTACGTAAAGCCCCATTGAAAGTTCCGTTTATCTGCGAAAAGTCAGAGCCTCCCAAGCCGCCGGAAAAGTGGTCGACAAATATTAGGGTGAATCCTGATGCCAATTTGCTGAAATTATAGTTATTAACAAACAGGTTATTGGTTGATGATGCCTCAAGCCAGCACGCGTCATTTGTTGGTATAGCAAACGTACTGTTATAAACATCAAATACTGTTGAATTGCACTGGTTTATTTTGTGGCATTGCGGATCGGATACTGTAGTGCCGTTGCAATACATCTTCTTTGAGTAGCCTGAGCCGGCTAATTGCATCACTCCATATTCATAAGATACAGAACTTGGTATAAAGCTTGCGATATCAGCCCATACCATAGTTGCGCTAAATCTGCCTACTTGGGCTGCAATCTCACTGCTTGGCGTATTGTTAACTTTTGCATTGCTTGCATTTGCAAACTGGCTTTCATCAACTCTGCCTCCTACAATATGGACAAGAATGTCATTGGAGATATTAATGATAAAGGTGAAATTTTTATAAGTGGCTCCTCCAAATGTAGTTCCATCCACAGGGTTTAAAAATGAGCCTTCCGGTATTTCAACGCCGGTGCCTGTGGTTATGTTTAAGCCGCCAAATGCTGGACCATTTTGGTCTCCAGCGCCAGTTTTTTGCGACATACTTGTAAATATGCTCTCCATCTGCGTTACATTCATTCCTTTTATAATGAAATCGCTGCGATTAGTGCAGGTTATCCTG
>JAGVXT010000022.1 GCA_018303655.1 Candidatus Woesearchaeota archaeon | reverse complement strand
TGTTATTACAGGGGGTAAAGTGTCAATGTAGAATGATTTATTTGTTGCATTGTTGTTTGTTGGGAATGTTAACGTTCCAGTATCATTGCTGCTGTAACATCCTACAGACCATGTAAAATTGCCATCTCCAGTGAATGTAACGTTTGCCCAGCTTAAATTGCTTGCAGTTGCAGTAGCATTCTGAATAAAACTTGAAGCATTATTCGCTATATCAACAACCCTTTGATTTGACCATGCAATATTATTTGTAGTGCTGTTTACCCATATTGTGCAGTTGGACGGGCTCTCGCCTCCATCCGCCCAAGTGACACTCCAAGTAAAATTAATACTTCTTGAACCATTAAATGTCAAATTGTTAGGTGTGTATATCTTTATTGAAATTGCCTCGGCATAAATCATGCTTAATATAAAAACCAAAACTATGGATAACAACAGCGCTAAATTTACCTTGCCTTCCTGAGAATTAAAATAAACATTATCCTCTTTTTTATTCATCATCACTCCTCTTTATGTGGCAAATGTTAAAGATTATTGGTTTGGCAGCATATATTTAAATCTTTTGATTTAGGATATATGATTTATATATAAAAATTTTGGCTCGTTTCAAAATTTGAAAATACCAAATCCCCATTAAATTTTAAAAAATGTGATAATATTTAAACTTTTCGTTATATTGTATATTCTGCAATACATATATTTAACAAAATATTTTTATAAACAAGCTTTTATCAAATGTCAAAAACCACAGTCATAGACTGTTGGCATGTTTACTTTAGTAAAACATTCAGTGGTTTTGGTTTTTGAGCATATGCAAAAATCAAAGATTTTTGAATATCCGAAAAACTTTGTTTTTCGTATACATCCAAATTCCATGTGATGTATTGCTATACATAAACCACTTATGAAACATAAGTGGAATTTTGATGTTTCAAGATGTTAATCAGGAATGCAACAAAAAAAAAGATAATTGTAGATAATGCCAGCCTCTGCAATGATATTTTTTCAAAGTTCATCGGGCTGATGTTATCAAAAAAGAATAAAAAAAAGGCCTTAATTCTGAAATTTGCCGGGGAAAGAATAATTTCACTTCACATGCTTTTTGTTTTTTATCCGATAGATGTTTTATTCCTCGATAAAAATAAAATTGTTGTTGACAAAAAAGAGAATTTCAAGCCATTCAGATTCTATAAATCAAGGAAAAGGGCGATGTATGCTGTAGAATTGCCTCGCGGAACAATTAAGAAAACAAAAACAGAAACAGGCGACAGAATCAGCTTTTGATGCTCAATTTTGTATTCTTAAGCAGGTATGCGATGAAACAAGACAATAAATAAATTAAAACCAGATTTAAAAAAAGCGCAAATGGGTTGAACAGAACACTTCCATGCTTGCTGAAATAACCGCCTAGAGATAATGTCTTTATGTGCCCTGCAGCGGCATCAACATTTCCGCTTGCAAGATAGGAAAAGGGGAAGCCGTAAGCATTGTAGCAAAATGCGAAAAACAGACTTGCTGCGCAAACGCTTTCTTTTGCAAAATACAAATAAACTATCCCAATAAATAAGAAAATAGAAATCTTCAAAATGTTGGGTTTTAATGATTGTTTAATGTGCATAAAACAAAAAATACGTTTCATTATTTAAAATTATTGAAATTCAAACAGAGTTTGTCGATTAATCATGTTCGCAAATCTACTATTTGTGACATTTGAAAGTAGGCAAGCATTTTCGATAGTAAACCGCTTGCGATTGTATAACGCTCTTGCAAAACAGAAAAGTTTATATATAAGCCTATAGTACTATAATATTATATGCCAACTACAATACAAATTAACAGCGAAACTCTGGACCTATTGAAAAAGTTTAAGGGCAGCCTGAATGCTGAAAGCTACGACGACGTCATAAACAAAATACTGAAAGGCGGAGTAAAAAAGTCCATGTACGGCGCCTTGGGGAAAGAAAAAAGCATGAAGAATATTTTAAGAGGGCTAAGGGATGAAAGTGACAGGTGAGCGCCTTTTATTAGATTCCTCTGCATGGCTGTCCTACTTTCTGGCGGAAAATGATTTAAGCAAGAAATTTATCGAAGAAGGCAACCACCTGCTGATGACTTCCGTATTGTCAATTTTTGAGATTAAAAGAAAGCTGCTGATAAAGGATTTTAAAGAACACAAAATTGACGAATTTTTGAATTTTATTAAAAGCAGGGGCTTGGCAATAGAGCTGGATGAAAAAATATGCAGGAATGCAGCCACAATTTCTATTCGCCATAAACTGCATACAGTAGACAGTTTGATATATAGCTCTGCTTTGCTGAATAATGCTGTTTTAGTATCAGGCGACAGTCATTTTAGGGGGTTAGACAACGTCATAATTTTAGAATAAAAACAACAACTTTTAAATAACGCTAATTAATTCTGATTCTGACGGGGGCGTAGTATAATGGACTATAAAAAATCCGTACATCCTGGCTAGTATAGACGGCTCCAGTCGTTTGGAGCTTTGAGGAATATCCCAATGAAAGGAAAAACGGGCTATACCGTCGGATCGGCGTTCAAATTGTTGCAAGCGAGCATGCTTGCGCATGCAAGTCGCCGCGCCCCCACTTATTTTTTCTTGCCTATGCTTTTCAGCAATTTAAACATCGGCCTGTAGAATTCAATTAAAAATATGACAAACAATGATATTAAAATTCCGCTTATCAAATAAAATTTATAAAAAACAAAAAATGATTTCGCTCCTTTCAGAAATTTATTTTCTTTGCTTAAAACTACATCAATCTTTTTTGAATAAACGCTATCTTCAGCTAAAGCATCGGCTTTATAGCAGTCGTATTTAGGCACAACCTCTATGCTTAGTCTTTTTTCTTCATTTATTGACGGCGGATTTTTTATTGCGGCATTTACAATGACATCAAAAATGCCTTTTGCGTTTGCCGGCACATCTGCATTTAGCCTGAAGTATTGCGTGTTATTTGCAACAACAGAAATAATATTTTTGTCTAAGCTTATCCAGTTCGGGCTCTTTAAACTTAATTCAACGCTAATTTCTTGTTCCCCGGCATTTGTTATTTCTCCACTATATTGCTTTTTTATGCCGCCGCAAACCTTGTCTTTTTCTTTTTCAAGCTCCAAGCTCAAAGAATAGCATCTGTTTACATTAATATTGAATAGCAAATTTTGCCTGATGCCTTCTGAAGAGAATGCAATTACACCAATATAGTAATTGCCTTTTGCATTTGCAGTTGGCCTTAATTCAAGAAATATAATTCCATCCTGCTTTTTTGGCAATGAAAATTCCTTAAGATTAAAAACCGCCCAGCCAACGCCAGATGCGCTTAAGGAATAGTTATCGTCACTGTTTGCATTATTTACAATCAGGATTGGTATTGTTTTTTTCTCATTTTCACAGATGTCATAAGTTCCATTGTAGAATTCAAATTCTATTTTTTGCTTCCCGTCTTTTAAGCCGTAAAATTTGCCGGAGAATAATGCAAAATCTTGGGCATAGGCAAAGCTGATAAAATATAAAAATATGGCAAAAACCGTTAATATTTTTTTTGTTTTTTTCATGGGTTTATATAATAGGTTCCCTAGGATAAATCAAAAACAATTAAAAAAATAAAAAAGAATTAAAATAGTTAGTAATAATAAGGTTCGCTTTCTATGGTTGCAACTTCCTTATCGCTTGCTTCTTCGCTGCCATTGCTCTCCATGTATTTTTTAACTCCGAAAAACAAGCCTATAGCAGCAAGGAAAATTACAATGGCTATTAATGCTGTTTCCAAGACGCCCTTGAGCCTGGCAGCCAACAGGCCCTTTGCGGCAATAACATTTCCTTTTAGCGGGATCTGCTTCAAAACATTGTCATTGCTTTTGACTGTTGTTAAAAATATCTGCTCGCCTGTTGCATCTGCATTTGTCGAGGCAAAAATGTTTATTGTCTTTGATTCCTTTGGCTTTAAGATGAATGTGTTTGACTCGCTTAGCCTCAAATCAGCCCAGCTTGCGCCGTCCATCAATAGGGTGTATGCGTTTGAGTCATGCCCTTCATTTGTCAATATAATCGGATAGATGACTTCGCTGCCGTCATTATAAATGTCCTGCTTTACTATCGGAATATTAATCACCAATTTGTCATTGACTATCTGCATGCCCTGCTCGCCTTTGCCAACAATAAAAACAGGCAGTTCCTTGACTTCGCTGTCGCCTCCAAACTGCGAGGCAATTTCAGACCTTAAAGTGTATGTTCCTGTTGGCGTGCTGTCCAAAATTTTTAGTATGAAGTCTTCACTTACTTCAAAAAGCCCGCTATTTTTTATCTGGTCAACAAATTTTGTGGATGAAATTCCAAGCTCGGGAATGCTTACTTTCGCATTGATTCCCTCAAGCGGAACAACCCCGCTGTTTTTGAAAATTACTCTTGCGATAAGATTCTTGCCTGCTTCTGCATTATCCGGCATTAATTCAACGCTGCTTATGACAAAAGGAAACTTTTTCTGGCTTATTTTCAGTCCATATAACTTTTCTTCTGAATCACCCTCTGCATCAGTAACTTTTACCTTAAGTTTAAAGCTGTTCTGCTCAAATTTGCCGATTAAAGGCAGCTCAAGGTCCTTGAATGTGTTTTCGCCATCTGCAATGTCAAATGTGAGAGTTGCATCTGCAACAACATCGCCGTTTTCAAAGGCAAGAACAGCATCAACATGGGCATCCTCAATGTTTCCAAGCGATGTAAGCCTTACCTTCAAATCAAGCTCTCTGCTGCCCTTGTCAATTATTACAAAGTTGTTTTCATTCTCTGCAAGAGCATTGTTTTCCAGCTGCACGCTATCTATTGAAACATCAAGCTCCTCTGTGCCCCTTGCCCCTGCGCCTGCGCCTCCCGCGCCTGTAAACTTTATTCCATAAGACTTCTGCTCTATGCCTCCTTCAACATCAACAATCCTTAGCTCAAGCCTGAAGTCTTTTTGCCTTTTAAGTAAGTCAATAAGCTTCAGGTTCAAAGCCACCAGAGTGCTCTGGTTTGTCCTCAATGTAAAAGTGCCCGTTGAGTCAGCAACCGTGTTGCCTGTGGTTAAATCAGTCAGAATAGCCTCAACATGCATATTGCTTATGTCCTCTGTAGCAGTCAGGCTTGCCTGAATGTCAATCTCATCTTCATCCTCAAGGAAGTTTGTCCTGCCGTCAGCAAGAGACTTGCCGTTTGCCTTTACTCTGTCTATAGAAACATCAGATGCATCGCCAAAAACATCGGCATTGGCAATAGGGCTGAATAATCCTATTAATACAAGCAAAAATGCTCCCAAAACAATGGTTTTAATATTCATTATGACCCCAACGCTTACTGGTAGTATATACCCCTTTTTAAAGTTTTCGTTATTGGATAGTAGGTACAAAATCAGCTATAATTTGGACATGCTTGGCATTAGCTATATAAACAATAAATATTCCCCAAAATCATGATAACCATAGTCGGGGCTGGGCCTGCAGGCTCTTATCTGGCGTACTTATTGGCAAAACAAGGCAAAGAAGTGACAATTCTTGAAGAGCACAGCAAAGTTGGAGCGCCTGTCCAATGCACTGGCATTGTAACACATTCCATTGAAAAGTTCTTCAGGCTCAAAAATGAGGTTATAGCAAAAAAGCTTGACAAAGTGGTTGTTGTCAGCAAGAACAACAGAATTACGGTTAATGTCAATGAGATTGTTATGTGGCGCGATAAATTTGACAGGTTTGTCGCTGATATGGCTCAGGATGCTGGAGCTGAAATATCATTAAACCACAAGTTTATGGGATTTGAAGGAGAAAGCACAATAATAGCAAAAGACAAAAAAAACAATAAGATAAAAAAAATAAAAACAGATGTTGTTGTTGGAGCTGACGGTCCGTATTCAGCTGTTGCAAATACCGCCGGCATTGACTCAGGCTCAAAGAACTACATAGGAATGCAGGCAAAAGTAAGGCTTGCAATGGACACAACAGCATTTGAAACTCATTTTGGAAATGATTTTCCAGATTTTTTTGGGTGGTGCGTTCCAGAATCTGATAATACTGTAAGGCTTGGCATCGGCTGCTTTGAAAATGCCCAGGAGCATTTCTACAGGTTCCTGAAAAGCAAAACTGGAAAAAAGGATGTTTTATGCTGGGAATCCGGCTTGATTCCATTGTACAACCCGAAAAAAATCATACAAAAAGGCAATGTCTATTTGATTGGGGATGCTGCTTTCCAGGTAAAAGCGACAACAGGAGGGGGAATAATACCTTCGCTCAAGGCAGCTCAGACATTGTGCGAGTGCATCATCAACAGCAAAGACTACAACAAGGAATTCAAAAAGCAATCCGGAAAGGAGCTCCTCTTGCACCTGAGGATAAGGAATATATTAAACAAATTTTCAGATAAAGACTATGACAAATTGCTTCATCTTATGGGCAAGGAAAAAGTAAGAAAAATACTGAAAAAATATGACAGGGACACGCCAATACCATTGGTTGCCAACCTATTGCTTAAAGAGCCAAGGTTTTTATTATTGCCAACCGCAAAAATTATTAGGTATTGTTGTGGTTTGCAAGATAGCCGACAACAAACAATTGATAATGCCTAATTACTTTGTTGTTCGGCTATATTTTCAAAAATGATTGTGAGATGGTGAGCGAGGTACCTGCGTGTGAGTCTGCACACGCTCGCGGACATCTAGAACCTCGCATGCCACTGCTTAACAAAAGCTTTTTAAAACGCGCTCTTTACCTTGATGGAGGTGGTCACAACTTATGGATTCAAAAGAAGATGAAGAAATATCTATCGACTTTGGCAAAATAAAGAAATTCTTTAAGAGCGATAAGAAAGAGGAGAAGAAAGAAGAAGAAATCTCGGTGGCTGAAAAAAAAGAAGATGATGAAATATCCATTGACTTTGGCAAGGTAAAAAGTTTCTTTAAGAGTGAAAAAAAAGAGGAAACAAAAGCAAGCCACACAGCAAAAGACGACGAAAACATGGAGCTGTCTTTTGACTTTGACAAAGTTAAAAAATTTTTTAAATCCGGTGAAAAAGAAGCTGGAAATGAAGAGGATGATACAGCAATAGAATGGGGCAAAGTTATTGACTTCTTCAAAAAATACGGCATTATTTTTATCGCGCTTATTCCAATAGTCCTTTCAATCTACGTCAGGATGCAGGCCGGATTCCTGCCTGTAACCGATGACTGGGCTGCGAACAGCGTGATAAATGGAATTAAGTCCCAAATAATGTCTTCGATCGACCAGCAATATCCAAACTTGCCTGATGCAAACAAAAATGCGCTTGTTGATACGGAGCTGCAGAAGATTTTAACCCAAAACAAAGCGCAGATTGACCAGCAGGTCAAGGCAACATCTCAATACTTCAAGGCATTTTTCCAGGATGAAAACGGAAAGAACTACATGCCCGACATCGATCCATATTACTGGCTCAGGTATGCAGAAAATATTGTTGAGCATGGACACCCTGGTGATGTGCTGAAAGACGGCAAATCATTTGACAATCTGCAATTAGCCCCTCTTGGAAGATTTGTATATCCCGACACGTTCCATTCGTATTCATGGGCTTATTTTTACAAATTCCTTCATTTTTTTATGCCTGACCTGTCATTAATCCGCTCTGGTTTTTTCCTAGTAATATTTTTTTCAGCTTTATGCGTGTTGCTTGTATTTTTAATTGCAAAAAAGATCGCCGGCAATATTGGAGGATTTTTTGCTGGAATGATAATGGCTGTTAATGGCGCTTTCTTGTCAAGGTCCCTTCATCCTGACAATGATATATGGGTTATATTTTTTCCATTGATGATAACTTGGCTGTTTGTAACAACAATAGACGCCAAAAACACTTTAAAAATCGCGGCTATATCCCTGCTTGCCGGGTTTATGACGGGATTGTTTACATTGGCATGGAGCGGATGGTGGTATATATTTGACTTTTTGCTGGCAACTATTGGAATAACATTTTTATATTTGGTTCTGATAAACTTTGGTGAAATAAAAAGAAACCCCAGAGTATTGAGTTCTAACACCGCCGTTAGGAATATAATTATAGTGGGTTTTCTTTATTTCCTCTCAACACTGGCATTTATTGTTCTATTTTCAGGATGGCGCACATTTAGAAAAAGCTTTCTGGGACCATTAAGCTTTCCGTCAATTAAAGATCCAGTTGGCGGTTCTTCATTATGGCCAAATGTGCTTACAACTGTTGCGGAATTAAATGAGGGATCAATTGATGGGATTATAAATTCAATAGGGGGCCAATTTCTTTTTTTTATAAGCTTGCTTGGTTTGATTCTGGCAATATCCATGACTGGAGGGATAAGAAGGTTTGATTTTTTTTACATAATCGGCACAATTATTTTTTATGGCTCGTACTTTTTACTCAGAAGGATTGGGTTTGACCTATCTGTTTTCGGTTTGTTGGTTTGGATAATGCTGCCCATTTTTATAAGAATTGGAATTTCAGTCTATAAAAAAGACTCATCCTATGATTTCAAACTTTCTTTATTGTTGTCCCTCTGGATAGTCTCGACGATTTTTGCAAGCATCAAGGGCATAAGATTTACCCTATTGCTTGCTCCTGCCTTCAGCGTTGCATTTGGGGCTGCTCTTGGAAAAATCTATGTTTATCTATCAAGCGTGCTGACCAAAGAGCTAAAAATTCATAAAATTATAAGCAGTGTCATTTTGATTGCATTATTGCTTTTGATGTACGCCAATCCTATTAGGGGCGCTGTCAGCAGTGCCGGAGCTGACATACCAATCATCAATGACGCTTGGTATAACGCCTTGATTGCAATAAAACAAAACTCAAGCGAAAATGCAATTATAACATCGTGGTGGGATTTTGGGCACCACTTCAAATCTATTGCTGAAAGAAGAGTCACATTTGACGGGACTACCCAAACCCACCCTCCTGCGCACTGGGTTGGAAAGCTGCTAATGTCACAAAACGAATCAGAAGCTGTGGCTATTTTAAGAATGCTTGACTGCGGAAGCAATAAAGCTTTCAATACACTATATGAGGCCAATAACGATACTCATCTATCATTAAAAATATTAAATCAAATCATATTAATGAATAAAAAAGAAGCGGAAAAAAAACTAAAATCATTCGGATTTAATGAAAAACAAATTGAAAAAATTCTTTCTTTCACGCACTGTGAGCCGCCGGAAGCTTATTTCATAGCCTCAGAAGACATGATTGGCAAAAGCGGCGTATGGAGCCATTTTGGCAGCTGGAATTTTGAAAGGGCTGACATATGGTTTAATGCAAAAAAAATGTCCCAAGAGAAGGCTGTTGGATATATGATGGATAAATTCAATTACACAAAAGAAAGGGCTGAAAACATTTATTTTGAAATACAGGCTATATCAAGTGACAGCGAGGCCAATACATGGGTTGCTCCATGGCCTGGTTATGGAGGCACTACTAGCTGCAGCAAAAACACTCAAGAGGTTTATGTTTGCGGCAACGGCCTTCAGGTAAACCTAAGCAACTATGATATTTTTGGAGTAGGCCAGCAAGGCATTATAAGGCCTAAAGTAGCTGCATTCACAACAGAAAGTGGCATCTTTATTAAGAAGAGTTTCAACGGCAGTACCCTTGACTTTGGCATGACTGTAATACCAAAAAATGAAAATGAGCTTGATGTTGTCATATCAAGCAATGAATTAACAGGCTCAATGTTCACGAGAATGTTTTACATGCAGGGCCACGGCCTCAGATATTTCAAGTTATTTAATCACCAGCGCGGATTGACTGGAACAAACATATATATTTACAAAGTGGATTGGGAAGGCAGAAATCCGGCTATTGTTGAAGATTATGTAAATATCCTGAACGCTCCGGTCAAGGAAGAAACTGTGATCGGAAGCATAAACCTGACACAAAACAAAACAAATAATTCTTAAATGAAAATAAGCGATGTATGGGCTGTGATACCTGCCCGCAATGAGCAGAAGAACATTGCAGATGTAATAAAGAAGACTAAGAAATATGTAGGCAATGTTGTGATTGTTGATGACGGCAGCACAGACAATACAAAGAAGCTTGCTGAAAAATCAGGCGCTGTTGTGCTTGTCCATATAGTAAATCTTGGCAAAGGCGCTGCCCTTAAAACCGGATGCGATTATGCCTTCAAAAACGGCGCAGGATATGCTATTGTTCTGGACGCTGATTCCCAGCACAGGCCTGAAGACATACCGCGCTTTATCGAGAAATTGCAAAAATATGACATAGTTTTCAGCTACAGGAAAGCAAGCAGCAAAATGCCCTTGGTGCTTCGCCTGGGAAACTTGTTTATATCCAATGTTGTGAAAGTTTTGTATGGAATCGGGTTGAATGACACCCAATGCGGATT
Source organism: Candidatus Woesearchaeota archaeon (assembly GCA_018303655.1). Classification (GTDB taxonomy): domain Archaea; phylum Nanobdellota; class Nanobdellia; order Woesearchaeales; family GW2011-AR4. The sequence goes on along the minus strand of JAGVXT010000022.1, from coordinate 58,503 downwards.
CCGCGCTTTTTCAAAAGAGGCATACAAGAGGATAAGGTGGAATGCTCCAGACTATTCAATGGAGTCCGAAATGATATCAAGGGCAGGAAAGCAAAGTTTAAAATACGTGCAGATTCCCATACAAACAATATACTCCGACAAGTACAAGGGCACGACAATAATAGACGGCATAAAAATAGTCCTGAACATGGTTTGGTGGAAATTGTTCAACAATAGGTAAAATGGTGCTGGGAATTCAGATAGCTGGCATTTTATTCGGATTGTTTATGATTTATTACTCTTTTCTGAACTACAAAAGAAGGGAATTCACATCAAAGGAAATATTCTTTTGGTCTGTCGTATGGATATTGTTCATTGCCATATCATTATTCCCGAATATCTTAGACCCAATAGTCAAAATAGGGGGGTTTTTAAGGGCTCTTGATTTGCTCATTATCAGCGGCTTTCTTTTCCTAATTGCGGCCATTTTTTATACATACACTGTCACAAGAAAAGTGCAGAAAAAGCTCGAGACCGTAGTTCGGGACATTGCAATGAGGAAATACAGGAAATAAGGTTTTTCTGATAATATTTAAATAATGTCCATTGTTACTCCGGGCTATGGTAGCCATAATCAAATTTATTGACAGATATATCGGGAATTTTGTGTGCAATTTTCTTGGCTTATTCAAGGCAAAAAAAAATGGCAATAAGCTGAAAATTGATAAAATCCTGGTTGTGCAGCTTTGGGGGATAGGGGAAACTGTTTTGACCTTGCCTTCTATTGAAGCGCTGAGAAAGGATTTTCCAAATGCAGAGGTAAATGTGCTGGCAACATCAAGGAACAAGGATGTTTATTTCAGCAATAAAAACATCAGCAGAATAATTACAATAAAATTGAATCCTCTGTCAATTCTCGGGTTTGTCTTAAAGAATGTTAAAAAATATGATTTGGTCATAGACATGGAGGAATACCTGAATATTTCAGCGATAATCTCATTTTTTGCAGGAAGAAGAATTATTGGCTATTCCCACAATTCAAGGGCAAAATTGTATGATGCAAAAATTAAATACAACGACCGGCAGCATGCTGCGCAGACATTTCTTGATTTAGTGAGGTCCTTGGGGATAGTTTACAACTTTGAGAAATTGCCAAGATTAAATTTCTCCAAGAGCGACAGGAATCTTGTTGATAAGTTTTTAAAGGATAACGGAATAAAAAGCAATGATTTTGTTGCCTGCGTTGCCCCTGGCGCTGCCGAGTCCGCAAAAGCAAGAATGTGGCCTTATGACAAGTACGCTGAGCTTTGCGATGAGATAATAGCCAAGCACGATGTAAAAATTATTTTCGTCGGCGCTTTAAATGAAAATGAAGCAATAGATAATATACAAAAAAAAATGGACAAAAAAGGCAAGACAATAAATGCAGCCGGAAAGGTGGCATTAAACCAGCTGTTCTATTTGATCAGCAAATGCAAGCTTTTCATCGGCAATGATTCAGGGCCTATGCATGTTGCAGCTGCCCAGGGAATTAAAACTCTTGGGTTGTTTGGGCCTAATCTGCCGGTAAGGTTTGGACCCTATGGAAAAGGAAACATTGGATTGTACAAAGGCTACAATTGCGAGTTCAGCCCGTGCATTAATGTGCACAAAGGCCAGGTTCCGGATTGTTTATACCCAAGAAACAGCAATGACTACCAGAAATGCATGAAAAACATCAGCATTGACGATGTTTTGAAAGAAGTTGAAAAATTGGTTTAATATGATGGAGATTAAGAATTTTGCAATTGGCACAGACATTGAATCTATAGGCAGGTTCAGAAAGCTTAATCACACAGATCATGATATATTTTTGAATAAGGTTTTCACAAAAAATGAGCTGGACTATTGCTTTTCAAAGGAAGTGCATGCTTCCTGTCTGGCTGCAAGATATGCTGGCAAGGAAGCAATTGTTAAGGCGTTAAGCAGCATGGGCAAAGCAAGTCTGGATTACAAGGCATTAGAAATATTTAATAATGAAAAGGGAGTTCCAATAGCAACAATTAATGACATAGATTTTCGTAATTTGCAGGTACACCTCAGTTTATCGCATTGCGGGGATAAGGCTATAGCATTTGCTGTTGTGATTGAAGTTGACTGACTATGAAGACCATAAAAGAAATAATTTCTTCAAAAGAAATCAGGGGAATTGCAGATTACTTTAGCCTGTATAGGGATGTGGAAGGGGAAATTAAAAGGCTGCAATTGCAAAACAGCAAAATCATTAAAATCGCTCTGTTGTCAAGCTTTACCGTTAAAGGCGTAAAAGAAACTCTATTTATAAAATGCTGCGAGATTGGCGTTGTTCCGGAGATTTATGTTGGCGACTACAACCAGTATTCGCAGGAGATTCTGGACTCTAAGGGCAGGCTTTATGAATTCAAGCCTGATTTAATAATTATTTTTATAGACACCATAACATTGTTAGGCAATAATTATCTTTTGCCTTATCAAATTTCCAATGAACAAAGAAAGGCTTGGGTAGATGAAAAATTAAAGGAGATTGTATCCTTGATAAAAAAAATAAATGATAACTCCTCTGCAAAAATTTTACTTCATAATTTTGAAATCCCGCTGCATTCCCCTTTGGGCATTCTTGAAAATAAGCAGGAATTTGGGTTTATAGAATCCATAGAAAAAATCAATACCGGCTTAAGGGATGCTTTCAAAAGGGATCCTCAAGTGCATATCCTGGATTACGACTCATTTTGCTCTGGCATTGGCAGGCAGAATATCATGGATTATAAAATGTACTTTTTGGGCGACATTAAAATAGATCTGCAATACATGCCTGAATTATGCGATAAATACCTTGCATACATAAAGCCGTTAGTGCAGGCTACAAGAAAATGCATTGTTTTAGATCTTGATAATATATTATGGGGCGGGATTATAGGCGAAGATGGAATCAAAGGCATAAAGCTTGGGCCTGATCCTGAAGGAAAGCCATTTTTAGAGTTCCAAAAATATTTGCTTTCACTCTTCAACCGGGGCGTTGCATTGGCAATAAACAGCAGCAATAATCCTGAGGACGCATTAAAGGTTTTTCGGGAACATCCGTACATGATTTTAAAGGAGGAGCATTTTGCGGCAATGCAGGTAAACTGGAACGATAAAATATCAAACATGAAGGCTATTGCTGAGGAGATAAACATAGGCATGGACAGCCTGGTTTTTTTCGATGATGATAAATTAAACAGGGAAATTGTAAGCAACGCTTTGCCGGAAGTGCTTGTTGTGGATATGCCTGAAGATGCCGCCCTTTATCTTAAAAAATTAATGGAGCTAAATGAATTTGATACCTACCAGCTTACAGAAGAAGACAGGAAAAGGGGAAGAATGTACGCAGAGCAAAGAAAAAGAAATAAATTTCAAAATGCTGCATCAGACATCACAGGATACCTCAAAAATCTTAAGATGGTTGCTACAATAAAAAAGGCCAATTCTTTTAGCATACCAAGAATTTCCCAGCTTACGCAGAAAACAAACCAGTTTAATATGACAACAAGAAGGTATGCTGAAGAGGACATCAATAAATTTTCCAGAAGCGATAATTTTCTTGTTTTATCGGTAAAAATCGAGGATAAATTCGGAGACAATGGCATAACCGGGGCAGTTATAGTAGAAAAGGGAAATGAGGGCTGGAGAATAGACACCTTTTTGCTGAGCTGCAGGGTAATTGGCAGAAAGGTTGAGGAAGTCTTGCTTGCGAATGTCATTGAACAGGCAGGAAATGAGGGTGCCAAGGTGCTGGCTGGAGAGTTTGTCCATACTAAAAAGAATGCGCCTGCTCTGGATTTCTACAAAAATAATGGCTTTAAATTAGCAAGTAAAGATTCAGGTACTGAGGTTTGGGAATATGACCTCGCAAAGAAATATAAGTCTCCTGATTTCATTAAAGTGGTAAAAAGGTAGCATTATGGACAGCTTAAAACAAATTGTATCAAGGGTGCTTAATATAGATAGTATTAATGAAAACGTATCCCGCAACAACACGGAAGAGTGGGATTCATTTAATCACCTCCTGCTTATCAGCGAAATTGAAAAAGAACTGAAAGTCAAGTTCACTATGCTTGAAGTCGAGCAAATTAAGACATTTAAGGAACTGCAGGAAGTTGTCTCAAAAAAGAGGAAATAAAATGGATAGAGCAGCAAGCCACAGGCAAGCCAGATCTTTTTCAGATATTAAAATTGGCGATAAAGCCCAGTTTGAAGTTGAAATCAATGAAGAAAGCCATGCTTCTTTCGCAAAATTATTCGGAGATTTCAGCCCGATTCATTGCGATGACAAATTCTGCTCAAAAACCAAATTTAAAAGGAAGATTGGCTACGGGTTCATGCTGACCGGCTTTCTCTCGAGGCTGTACGGGGAATATCTGCCAGGAGGAAGCTCAATTTGCATCAAGCAGGACGCCAAGTTCATAAAACCCTTTTTTATCGGCGACAAAATTAAGATTGTCGGCAAAGTTGTTAATAATATCAAATCAACTAATTTAATAGAGATTAATATTGAAATGTATAGGAACGGAAAAGAGCTTGTGTTTAAAGGAGCGGGCATTGTGCAGGTATTATTCTAAAAAATGATGAAACCATTATACAAAGCCAATGAGAGGTGTATATATCAAGCCGATATTGCCAAGGCTCTTAGGAGATGCGGAATAAAAAAAGGCGATATCCTTTTTGTACACTCTGACATTTCTGCATTTGGAAAGCTATCAACACTTGATGCGGCATTTCTTCTGAAAACACTGATAGGCACTCTCAAAGAAAGCGTCGGTAGCGCTGGAACAATAATAATGCCGACCTTTACTTACAGCTTCACAGAAAACAAGCCTTACGACATGGCAAATTCCAAATCAAAAGTTGGCATTCTTACTGAATATTTTAGAAAGCTGCCTGATGTCGGCAGAACAACTCATGCAGATCATTCGGTGGCTGTGTGGGGCAAATACAAGAGTGAGCTATTAAGAATAGGAAAAGACACATTTGGCAATGACTCCATTTTTGGAAAGCTCCACAAGCTAAACGGCAAAATAATATTTTTTGGCGCGCCATTCCAGTCCTGCACTTTTGTCCACTACATTGAGCAGATGCACGGAGTGCCATACAGGTACATGAAAAAAATCAGGGGCAAAATAGTTGACAGCGATAAAGAATACGAAGATGAAATTACTTTTTATGTGAAGTATGTGGTATTTTTTACCCTCTTGTCAAATCTTGAAAAACATCTTATTGGGAAAAAACTGCTGAAAGAGGCCAAATTAGGCCATGGCAGAATATCAATGGTGGAGGCTGGCGCTTTTTTTAAGGAAGGGCAAAAGCTGCTGGACAAGGACATTTTTTTCTTCCTAAAAAACGAACCGAAGATTTTCAGAATATTCAACACATTCAGCTGCTTCTTTCTTAAAAGGGAGCCGAAGATCCTGAAGAAACTGAACAAATTTATTGAAAGAAAGTTCTTCCTGAATCAATAGTTTGGGGGAATTTTGTTAGGATTTTGTTGTATTTGTCACATAATCTTCGCATGCATTTCAGGGTGCATCTCAAGCATCATAGCATCCACAAAGAACTTTGCAGCCCAATTCGGAAAGCAGAAAGGTGCATACCACCCGTATATTGGATACGCTCCTGGAATCCCGCCTCTGATTCCGGGGTTTGGAGAAGCCATGTTTTGAACTGTCTTCATGTACTCATTGCTTTTTTTTGCAGCGTCCAGGAATTCTTTTCGCTTTGTTGCCATGAAAAGCTTCTGCCATATTATTGACATCTGCGAGTTTCCTGTCAAACATGACCATTTTACGCTGCTTTTCCAATCTTTGTTGAAGCTGCCCTGGAGCGAGCCGTCATCTCTTTGAACGTGCATTAGTGCAGTTGCAGCTTTGACAGCAGCATCAAGATATTTCTTTTTTCTTGAATGGATTGCTGCTTCCAATATTCCAATGATGGAGTACGCGATTGTGTGAACCAAAGGCTCCTGCTCGGGATAAAACCCATTATTCTGCAGCCACCCGTTTTCCAGTTGTTGCGTCAAACTCCAGTCAATGTTCTTTTCCGCAGATTTTTGGTATGCTGCATTTCCGCTTATTTTATAGGCATACAAAAGCGCATGGGAGCTCCTTGTATTGTACGAATGCGGGTAATTAAGATAATCATTTTTTCTCCAGCATCCGTCTTCATCCATGACTGAAAGCAGCCAGTCTGCTGCTTTATCAGCTGCTTTCCTGTATTTTTCGTCTTTGGTTTCTTCATATGCCCTGCAAAGCCCGAAAAGAACTTGGCCGGTGTTGAATACTATGGGCATGTCTTTTTTCCCGCCGCCCGGAAAAGCGCCTGAAGCAAGCTGGCTTCTAAGCTCAAAATCAGCCATCTCTATTGCTTCTTTCTTGTAAATAAAATTTTTTGATATTTCCCCATAGTTTAGGAATGTGGGTATTATGTAGCCTGTTGTTTCGATATAGGAAGGGTGCCAGCCCTCAAGCAAGGAGTACATGGCGCTTACCCCGCCGTCATTATTTTGCTTTTGCGCATAGCTCATCCACTCCATAGCACCTTTGATATGCTTTTCATTATCGTAAGCGGGATACCTTCTTTTTAAGGAGTCTCTAAGAGATATAGATGAAATATAATAGAATTTCTTAGGATTAAGTCCGTTAACAATATATTTCAGGTATCTCATTTCAGCAGTTAAAAAAGCTTATTTTCGCGTTTAATTTTTTTCTCAGGGAAAAAAATGAATTTATAAATATATCGTTTAAGAGGTAATATTATCCTCAAGGAGAAACATTAATTAATCTTTTGTAATGTCAAATTCCAACATGTACATATTCCCCATATGTAAAAAATCCAATCAGCTGCTTCATTCTTGCCAATTTCGGGAATAGGTCTTTTTCCAGGCTGTTTGCATTATCAAAAAGCTCAAACGCCTCGGGCTTAATGACATAGATTCCGGCATTGACTATATTTGTGGAGTAGTGCTTTGGCTTTTCCTGGAAATCAACAATTAAGTCACCGTCAAGGATTGCCGTGCCGTAGTTGCTTGTTTTTTCTCTTGTCATTAAGCCCATTGTTGCCAGCTTTTCTGATTCCATGTGCTTTTTTATCATTTTAAGCAGGTCAAAATTATTGTAAGTGTCGCCGGACATCACAACAAAGCTGTTGCTTATCTTATCCCTTACAGCATACAATGCATCTGCATTCCCCTTTGCCTGTTTTTCAGCAATTTCAACATTAATTTTGGAATTGGAGACTTCATCAAGAAGCAAATTCATATTTTTAGTGTGCTGCGTTATGATGTATATTGTTTTTATGCCGTATTTCGAAAAGAAATCAATTTGGTGCCTTATTAATGAAACGCCCTTGATTTTCTTCAATGCAGCTGCCTGATGCTCGCCCTTAAGCAGCAGTACAGCAGTATTGACTGATTGCTCCTGAAGCCCTTTTTTTAAAAAGTATTCTATTGCCTGCGATCTGCTTCTCATCACAGAGCCGTCTACTTTGGAATCAACTAGCTTTAACAGCGAATTGTCCAGGGATATTGCAATTTTTGCCTTGCTCATGAGTAGCGAAAAGTTTATAAATAAGGTATGAAAAGTTCATACTATGTTAGCATACCACTGGACATCTGCGGACAAAGTATTTAAACTTACTAATCACCTAGAATGTGATTTTTTCGCTCATTATGTTTTTCCCTTTGAAACTCAAAGGTCGGCTACGGTAAGCCTAAAAACAATTAGACAAAGAATAAGTCAAAAGAAGAAAGAGTGGATTAAAAATCATCCTGAATTAGCAAGAAAATATATGGAACCGTGGGTAAACAGCGGAACTTATGGCTTCGGAACTTATTCTACCGTTTCAGATGGTCACTTGTGTTATTCGTCTCTGGAATTGTGGGTTGACGAGAAATTAACAGAGCATAACTTGAGACACATCATACATCCACACATACCAAATTCCACAAAATATGCAGACTTCTTAGTTAATGATGTTTTTATAGAAGTAGATGGCATGCGTAAGGAAACAGAAGAAGATTGGAAAGGAAAATTAGAAGTGTATAGGAAGAATAACTTAAAGTTTATAATCATAAAGCCAAAAGCCAATGTTGATAAAATATTGGAGGACATTAAAAATGGAAGATTTAATACTAAAAAGAATAAATGAACATAAAGAAGCAATAGAGAGACTATCAGGGAGCAAAGAAACGGTACAAAAAATAGCGGAAACGATTATACATTGCTATAAACATGATGGCAAAGTTATTTTATTTGGTAATGGCGGCAGCTGTTCTGATAGTATGCATCTAGCAACTGAGTTTGTATCTCGTTATTATTTCAACAGAAAATCTCTTCCTGCAATAGCTTTGACTGATAATGTAAGCTTAACTGCTATAGGAAATGATTATGATTATGAAGATGTGTTTGCAAAACAGGTTGAGGGATTTGTAAAAAAAGGAGACATTGTAATAGGAATTAGCACAAGTGGTAATTCAAAGAATGTAATTAAAGGAATAGAGAAAGCCAAAGAGTTAGGAGGAATCACTGTTGCATTTACAGGCAAAAGTGGGGGAGTATTGAAAAATAAAGTAGATATTTGTTTAAATGTACCCTCCAATGATACTCCAAGAATTCAGGAGGGTTACATGCTAGCAGGACATATTATTTGTGAATTAGTTGAAAAAGAATTGTTTGGAAAATAAAAAAGATAGATTTTTTAATAAAATGGTTTGGAAAGAAGTTGGATTTTTAGTCGACTCGTACGAAAAGGGTAAAACTATTTTTTACCTAGATTTGATTCTAATCATTGATATATTATTGCTGATAACATCTCTATTATTAAGAAAAAAATTGTTGATAATAATAACCGCGATTATATTTATCGCCATAATTATTTTTATGCTTATATTACAAAAATGGAAAAAGTGATAAAAATGCTTGACTTCAGCAGGATAAAAACAATCTCCATAAAAAAAAGGAAAAATAAGGTAAAATTGAATGATTTGATCAAGCCTGAAAATTCTAAAGTTTTGATAAATACAAAAGAGTTCAATGAATTGTCAAATCATATAATCAATGCTTACAAAAACAAAAAGCAAATTATCCTGATGATGGGAGCCCATGTTATCAAGGTAGGCATGAGCCTTTTGATAATTGACCTGATGAAAAAAGGGGTTATAAAGCACATTGCAATGAACGGCGCAGGCCCAATCCATGATTTTGAATTGGCTTTGATTGGAGAAACTTCAGAATATGTTGAGCAGACAATTGAATACGGCACATTTGGAATGATAGAGGAAACCGGCAGAATGCTAAATGAGGCAATCAAGGAAGGCGCTGAAAATAATTATGGCTTGGGTTATTCCATTGGAAAGAAAATAAGCGATTTAAATCTTCCAAACAAGGAATGCAGCATTTTATATAATGCATACAACTTAAATATTCCAGTTACTGTGCATGTTGCAATCGGAACTGACATTATACACCAGCATCCCAGCTGCGACGGCGCTGCTGTCGGAAAGACTTCATATAAAGATTTTAAAATTTTTGCAGAAAGCGTAAGCAGGATGGAAGGCGGTGTCATATTAAACATAGGCTGCGCTGTAATACTGCCGGAAGTTTTTCTAAAAGCTTTGACAATCGCAAGAAATCTTGGCTATAAAGTTGAAAACATAACAGCGGCAAACTTTGACATGATAGACCATTACAGGCCAAGGGAGAATGTTGTCCAGAGGCCGACTTCATTGGGGGGAAAAGGATTTATAATCATTGAAAAGCATGAAAAAACAGTTCCAACACTGCACAGGGCGGTAATGGAGGGGATTTGAAATGAAGCAAAGGCTGTTAAAAATACTGGAAAATTTTAAAAATAAAAAAATCCTCGTAATAGGCGACATCATGCTTGACAAATACATCTGGGGGGATGTCTCAAGGATAAGCCCTGAAGCCCCTGTTCAGGTTGTAAATGTATCAAAAGAAACATATGCGCCTGGTGGCGCTTCCAATGTTGCAAGCAATGCATCTGCTCTAAACGGAAAAGTTTACATGGCAGGCATTGCGGGAAATGACGAAGCAAAAAATATTCTTATCAGGGAATTGAAGGGCATGGGCGTCAACACAGATGGAATTATTATCGACGCCGACAAGCCAACAACTCAAAAAGTGAGAATTGTCGGAAGAAGCCAGCAGCTGCTGAGGGTTGACTATGAAAAGAAAGATAATATCCATCAAAATATAGAAAAAGATATGGTAAAATTTCTAGAAAATGCAATCAAAGATGTGGATGTTGTGGTTATTTCCGACTATGCAAAGGGCGTTATAAATCAAGCTGTGTGCGGCAGGCTTATTGAAATGGCAAGGAGCAGCAACAAGCCTGTGATAGTAGATCCAAAGCCAAAGCACAGGGATCTTTACTCAAATGCTACCTTGATTACTCCAAATAATGCAGAAGCAAGCGAGATGACAGGCATTGAGGATGGCAGCGACGATGCTGTATTGGAGATGGGCCCCAAGCTTATGAAATACCTTAATTCAAATGTTTTGATCACAAGGGGGGAAAAAGGCATGTCTTTGTTCGAGAAAGACGGAAAGGTTGTGCATATTCCTGCAAAAGCCAAGGAAGTTTACAGCTTAATAGGCGCAGGCGACACTGTTGTTGCCGCGATAGCGCTTGCGCTTGCATCAGGAGCAAGCCTTGAGGAGGCTGCAGTAATAGCAAACATTGCAGCCGGAATAAAAGTCGGGAAAATAGGGACCGCCTCTGTCAGCATTGAGGAAATCAAAAGGGGAATTGAGGAATTATGACAGCAGCTGTTTTTATCGACAGGGACGGCACAATCACGCATGACATTGGATATGCCCACAAAATAGGGGATTTCAAGCTGTTGCCAAATGCGGTTAAAGGCCTGAAGCTATTAAGAAATTTTAAAATATTCATAGTCACAAATCAGTCTGGCATAGGAAAGGGCTTTTTTACACTAAAGGAGTTTTTCAATTATAATAAAGAAGTTTTAGCTGAATTGAAAAAACACAACATAAAAATAGAAAAAACATATTACTGCCCGCACAAGCCGGAAGATAACTGCAGCTGCAGGAAGCCAAAAACAAAATTTTTAAAGGTTGCAGAGAAAAAATTCAGGATAGATTTGAAGAAATCCTTTGTCATTGGGGACAAAAAAGCCGATGTTGAATTAGGAAAAAATGCGAACTGCAAATCCATACTTGTATTGACTGGTGACGGAAAAAAGACAATAAAAGAGGCCAAGCCTGATTTCATAGCTAAGGACTTGATGGAAGCTGCCAAATGGATAGTTAAAAATGACAATCAATAAAAAAATCATCACATTAAAAAAATTAATTCCCATAGTCAATAAACTAAAAAAACAAAATAAAAAAATTGTGACAACAAACGGCGTTTTTGATATTCTCCATCTTGGGCATGTTAAATATCTTGAGGAGGCAAAGAAGCTTGGGGATTTTTTAATTGTTGGGGTCAACACAGACAAATCTGTAAAGATAAACAAAGGCGACAAGAGGCCGATTAATGATGAAAAGTCAAGAATTTTTGTGCTGGCTGCATTGGAAAGCGTTGATTTTGTTTTCCTTTTTGATGAAAATGATCCTGTAAAATGGCTGGAAAAGATAAAGCCTGATTTTCATGTGAAAGCCGGGGATTATAAAATCCATCAGATTATTGAGAAAGGTGTTGTAGAGAAAAATAACGGAAAAATTGCAATCGCCAAAGTGGAAAAAGGATACTCCACAACAGGGCTGATAAGCAGGATTCTTGACGCTTATAGAAATCAATAGTTTTTTAAATATTTTACAGTTTTTCTGCGCTATGGCAAAGCTTTCGGTTATAATCCCTGTTTACAATGAAGAAAAGACTATAAAAAAAATCATAGGCAGGGTAAAAAGGGCAAGAATATGGAATATTAAGAAAGAAATAATTGTAGTTGATGACTTCTCAACAGACAATACGGGGAATATTCTGAAAAATTTGGAAAATAAATCACTAAAAGTCTTCTATCATAAAAAAAATATGGGGAAAGGCGCCGCTATAAGAACAGGCATAAAAAACTCAACTGGAGATTTGATAATAATCCAGGATGCTGACTTGGAGTACGATCCCAATGACTATTCAAAATTATTAAAGCCGATTATGGAAAACAAGGCAAAGGTTGTTTATGGCTCAAGACTGGAATCCATAAGAAAAAATGCAAAAAGCATGTACAAGCTGCACTATATTGGCAATTTGTTTCTTACATTGCTGACAAACCTGTTATATGGTACAAAGATAACTGACATGGAAACCTGCTACAAGGTATTCACAAGAGAAGTGATTAAGGGCATAAATTTAAAGGCTAACCGCTTTGATTTTGAGCCTGAAATCACGGCAAAAATACTTAAGAAAGGCTGCAAAATCCATGAGGTTCCCATAAATTTTGTTGGAAGAAAGTTTGAGCAAGGCAAAAAAATTACATGGATTGATGGGATAAAGGCTGCCTTTTATTTGCTGAAATACAGGCTTTTTGACTAAAGTTTTATAAATTCGTGGTTATTTTTGAAGCCCAGAATGGGAGTGGTTCATGGGGACATTTCAGGCAAAGGAGCAAATGCTGGTTTTCTTATAGATTCTTATAAAAATATGCTGTTGATCAGGCGTGTTGAAGAAAAGATTGCTGAATTATACTCGGAAAGAGAGATGAGATGCCCTGTTCACTTATCCATTGGCCAGGAAGCTGTTGCTGTCGGAGTTTGCATGAATTTATCTAAAGAAGATACTGTATTTTCCAATCATCGGGCGCACAGCCATTATATTGCCAAAGGCGGCGATATAAACCGCATGCTTGCTGAACTTTATGGAAAAGCCGAGGGATGCTCAAAAGGCAGGGGAGGCTCAATGCACCTCATAGACCTTTCTGCCAATTTTATAGGAGCCACCCCTATTGTTGGAGGCACCATACCTCTTACCGCAGGATCTGCATTGGCTTCCAAATTTCAAAATAAGAATAATGTTTCAGTTGCTTTCTTTGGCGACTCTGCTGTGGAAGAAGGTGTTTTCAGCGAGACTGTAAATTTTTCTTCATTGCACAAGCTGAATGTTCTTTTCATATGCGAGAATAATCTCTATTCTGTCCTTACCCCTTTGAAAGACCGCCAGCCGCAAAGGGAAATATTCAAAATAGCCCAGGGGCATGATATTCTTGCTTGCCAAGCAGATGGCAATGATGTACTGAAAGTATGCGAAGCAGCTAAAGAAGCGCTCAGGCACATCAAATCCGGCAAAGGCCCTGTGCTGATAGAATGCATGACGTACAGGTGGCTGGAGCACTGCGGACCCAATGATGATGTTAATCTGGGTTACAGGACAGAAGAAGAGGTCATTGAATGGAAAAAAAAAGACCCTATAAAAATGCTTAAGGAAAAAATGATTAAAGAAAAAATAATAGGAAATGATTTGCTTGAAAAAATCGAGCTTGAAATACTGGATAAGGTAAACAATGCCGTGAAATTCGCAAAGAACAGCCCTTTTCCTGAAAAAGAAAGCCTCTCAAAGCATGTTTATGCTGAATAAAATTTAATGTGAAAAACTATGCCAAATATGCGTAAAATTACGTATGGTGAAGCGATAAGGGAAGCGATAGACCAGAGTATGGAAGATGATCCATCTGTGTTTGTGATTGGAGAAGGGGTGCCTGACATCAAATCCGTTTTTGGAACAACCAAAGGATTGGCAGAAAAATACGGGAATAGGGTCATGGACATGCCTTTGTCTGAAAACGGCATGAGCGGGGTTTGCATTGGCGCTGCATTAATGGGGATGCGGCCAATCATGGTTCATTTAAGGCTTGATTTTCTTTTGCTGGCGTTTGACCAGATTGTGAACAACGCTGCCAAATGGCATTACATGTTTGGGGGCAAAGCAAATGTGCCTTTGGTTTTCAGGGCTATAATAGGCATGGGATGGGGCCAGGGTGCGCAGCATTCCCAGAATCTTCAGGCAATTTTCGCGCATATTCCGGGATTGAAGGTTGTGATGCCAGCTACTCCTTATGATGCCAAAGGACTGCTGATTTCCAGCATAAGGGACAATAATCCTGTTGTATTTATTGAGCATCGCTGGCTGTATAACACCTGGGGGCATGTGCCGGAAGAGCTGTATGCTGTTCCAATAGGCAAAGCCAAAATGGTTTCTTCTGGCAAAGATTTGACTATTGTCTCTACATCTTATATGACTGCAGAAACCCTAAAAGCCATAAATGTTCTTGAAAAATACGGGATTTCAGCCGAGGTTATAGACTTAAGGACATTAAAGCCGCTTGATGACACGTTGATTATAAATTCTATTAAAAAAACAGGAAAGCTGCTCGCTATAGACTCAGGCTATTATACTAATGGTTTTGCAGGAGAGATCATAACAAGGGTGTCTGAAAAGGCATTTGAATTTTTGAACGCTGCTCCGCAAAGAATTACCTTGCCGGACATTCCAACGCCATCCACGCCTGCTTTGGCAAGATATTATTATCCTAGGCATATAAACATAATACAAAAAGTATGTGAAATGCTTGGCAAGCCTTCAAATGAAGTTGAGAAGCTGCTTGAATCCGAACGGAAAAAAGATCCAAAGCATCTGGATGTTCCTGATGAAAGCTTTAGCGGGCCGTTCTAATGATGATTGGCTGGAATTATTTTCTGTTCCGGCATATAGAAAAAATTTAAATAGATTGCCTAAGTTATCCAGCCAATTAAGATGTTCGAGGGGGTGTCATGAAGTTTATGAAAGCTGTAATTTTATGCGGTGGCCGCGGTACCAGATTAAGGGATGAAACTGAATTTAAGCCAAAGCCATTGATAGAGGTTGGAGGGATGCCAATTTTGTGGCATATAATGAAGATATATTCACATTACGGGGTAAAAGATTTTGTCCTGTGCCTGGGCTACAAAGGGCAGATGATAAAGGATTTCTTCCTGAATTTGGATATGTATCAGACTGATGTCACATTCAACACAAAAACAAAAAATGTGAAATATCACTCAAATAAAAAGCCTGACGAGTGGAGCATCACTTTTGCCGATACCGGCCTGGACACGGGCACAGGCGGAAGGGTCAAGAAGATAGAGAAATATATTGATGAAGACAGCTTCTTTTTGACTTATGGAGATGGGGTTTCTGATGTTGACATAAGCAAGCTGTCCATGTTCCACAAGAAGCATGGCAAAATAGCAACGGTCACCGCTGTTACGCCATTGGCAAAATTCGGTGTGCTTCAGCTGCAAAACGGCATGGTGGTTGATTTTACAAAAAGGGACATTGTGCATGGCAGCAGGATTGACGGCGGCTATTTTATCTTCAAAAAGCACATATTTGATTATTTGACAATGGACAATGACTGCATGCTTGAGAATAAGCCTTTGAAAATGCTGGCAAAAGACAAGCAGTTTGTTGCCTACATGCATAATGGCTTTTGGCAATGCATGGATATCCAGCAGCAGGTTGACATGCTTAATGAATTATGGCAGAAGAATGAAGCGCCATGGAAAGTATGGAAAGGCTAGCGCTACAATGGAAAAAAATTCTGGGTACTGGAAAGGCAAAAATGTATTTGTAACAGGAGCAACCGGCATATTGGGAAGCTGGCTTGTGAAGAGGCTGCTTAAAGACAATGCCAATGTAACAATTTTAAAAAGAGACCATGTGCCAAAATCAGAGCTGGAGCATTCGGGTTTAATCAAAAAAGTCAATATTGTCCATGGAAGCTTAGAAGATTATTGGACAGTTGAGAGGGCATTGAATGAGTACGAGATTGACACCTGCTTTCACCTTGCTGCGCAGGCAATAGTCCAGGCTGCCAACAGAAGCCCTTTGCCAACTTTTGAGGCTAACATCAGGGGAACATGGAATTTACTGGAGGCATTGCAAAATAATATATTGGCAAAAAGAATTGTTATATCTTCAAGCGATAAGGCATATGGCGATCAGAAAAACCTGCCATACAAGGAAGATTGTTCCCCTTTGTCAGGGCTGCATCCGTATGATGTCTCAAAAAGCTGCTGCGATCTGATTGCACAGGCATATGCGCATACTTATAAAATGCCTATAGGGATAGCAAGATGCGGCAACATATATGGGGGAGGAGATTTGAATTTCAGCAGGATTGTGCCCGGCACAATAAAATCCATACTGCAAAATGAAAACCCCGTAATAAGAAGCGACGGAACCTACATAAGGGACTATTTTTATGTCGAGGACACTGTTGATGCATTTTTGACGCTGGCAGAAGCGCTGGATAGAAAAGAGATACAGGGAAATGCCTTTAATTTTGGCCCTGAAAATCCGATGAGCGTGATTGAGCTGGTCAATAAGATACTTAAAATTTCCGATTCAAAGATGAAGCCGAAGATTCTTGCAGAGGCAAAAAATGAGATAAAGAAGCAGTATCTGGATTGTGGCAAAGCCAGCAAAATGCTTGGATGGAAAGCAGGCACCCAGATTGATGATGGCCTGAAAAAGACCATCAGCTGGTATAAGGAGTTCTTTAAGCATAATTAGAAGCTGTGTTTATTGGTGAAAACATTTAAATATATTCGGCGAATATTTGGTTGCATAATTAATTTAAAGCGGGGTGCAAAAATTGAACGAGCCAGAAGATGCCATAAGGGACAGGATAAAAGAGCTTGTAAAAAAGCTTTATCATGTTAAATTTGAAAATAAGGAATTCAAGCCTGGCATTGACAAGCTAAATTATGCCGGAAGGGTTTTTGACGAGCATGAGATGATTGAGGCAGTGGACAATCTTCTTGACTTTACACTTACATATGGCGATAAAGGAGTGAAATTTGAAAGGGAGTTTGCTGCCGCGCTTGGCTCAAGGTTTTCCGTGCTTGCCAATTCAGGCTCATCCGCAAATTTGATTGCGGTTACTGCCCTTAAATCAAAAAGAATGCCCAGCCCATTAAAAAACGGTGACAAGGTGATAACACCAGCAACTACCTTCCCTACAACATTAGCGCCGATAATACAGAACAGCCTAAAGCCCGTGTTTGTGGACATTGATGTAGGAACTTGCAACATAAGCGAAGAGGCTCTGAAAGAGGCTGTTAGCAGCGACATCAAAGCAATGGTTATTCCCCATACTTTAGGCAACCCAAACAACATGGACCTTTTGATGGACTTGAAGGAAGATCATAGCCTTGTGCTGATGGAGGACACCTGCGATGCAATCGGCGGAACTTTTGGCAATAAAAATGTCGGAACTTTTGGAGATGTTGGCACTGTAAGCTTTTACCCTGCGCATCATATTACAATGGGGGAAGGAGGCGCTGTTTTAACCCAAGACGGAATGACTGCCAAGATTTTGAAATCAATCAGGGAATGGGGCAGGGATTGCTGGTGTTTGCCCGGACTCTCAAACACATGCAACAAAAGGTTTGGATGGAATCTGGGAGATTTGCCTGAAGGCTATGACCACAAATACATCTATTCTGAGATAGGATACAATCTAAAAGTTCTTGATCTCCAGGCTGCAATAGGCATTGAGCAGCTGAAGAAGCTTCCGGAATTTGTGAAAAAAAGAAGGGACAATTTCAAAGCAATATACAGCCACCTAAAGAAATATGAAGACAAGATAATTCTTCCCATATGGCACAACAAAGCAAACCCGTCATGGTTTGCGTTCACAATAACCTTGAAGGATGATTGTGGATTTACCAGGCAGGACATCACCTCATTTCTGGAATCAAGGAAAATTGAAACCAGGATGGTGTTTGCAGGAAATATACTGAAGCAACCGGCTTATATCGACATAGACAAAGAAATCAGGGGCTCTCTTGCCAACACCGACAAGGTCATGCGCGATACATTTTTTGTCGGCGTGTATCCTGGAATAACGCAGGAGAAATTAAAGTTCATGCTGGAATCTTTTGACGAATTTTTCCGGAAATATGGCTAATTATTTCCTTGCTTTTTTTTCCCATAAAGCTCCATATTCTGACTGAACCATTCGATTGTCTTCTTTAAGCCTGAAATTAAGCTTGTTTCAGCCTTCCAGTTGAGCGCTTTTTTAATCGCTGCTGTGTCTGCTTTCCAGCAAATGTCAGTTTCGAATTGCTCTTTTCTCTTTTTGCCAAAGAGCAGCTTATTTTTTGATTTAATTAACCTATGAATTAGGCTGGCAACTTCCTTGACAGAAACATCAGAGCCGGAGCCTACATTCAGCACAAGCCCGGATGATGGCCTTTCAATCGCTTTCATGTATGCATCAATCACGTCTTCAATGAAAACAAAATCCCGCTTCTGCCCGCCGCTTGTCAAGTGAACGTCTTTTTGGTTGATGCATTTGATTATCACATCAGGTATTAACCTAAATGGCTCTTCATAATAGCCATAAGCAGAAAAGGGCCTTAATGTTATAATTGGCTTTTTGTATTGCCTTGCAAAGTTCTGGCAGAGCATTGTTGCAGCTGCTTTGGCTGCGCCATAAAATGTATTTGGCTCCGGGGCATCGGACTCTTTCATTGCCTTGTTTTTTGTGCCGTATTCAGACGAGCTTCCGGTATTTATGAAGCATCTGTACGGAATATCCAGGGTAGCTTTAAGCAGGTTATACGTGCCAATCATGTTAGTCTCAAGAATAGCTTTTTTGTCAGTTTCAATGCGCGGGTAAGCGCCGTATGCGGCAAGGTGGAATATATAATCAGGCTTGATGCCGTGCACAACATCAGACAGCTTGTCAGCATCCAAAATATCAGCATTATGCGCTCTAATTTTATCCTTAATGTCAGAAAGCCTCCATAAATTTGAAGTGTGCCGTGTTAAAACATTAACATTAAACTTCCTGCTGGCTAATTCCCTTGCCAGA
Organism: Candidatus Woesearchaeota archaeon; assembly: GCA_018303655.1. Taxonomy (GTDB): domain Archaea; phylum Nanobdellota; class Nanobdellia; order Woesearchaeales; family GW2011-AR4. Next base: position 39,635 of record JAGVXT010000022.1, on the reverse strand, counting down.
TTCGCGCCTATAAATCCGGTGGCGCCTGTGATTAGGGCATTCTTCATTGCTGGTCAGCAAACAGATAGGTTTTTATAATTTTTTGTTTTTGCAGTAAAATTACAATGACGAAATACAGCTTCTGCATAGAATTGCCAACCAAAAATGAAAAAGAGAATATAAGGTTCATGATTGGGAACATCAGGAAGCGCTGCAATTACGGGATTATTGTAAGCGACGAGCATTCAACTGATGGAACCGGCAAGATTGCAAGATCCATGGGCGTAAAGGTTTTTTCAAGAAAAAAGCCAGGGTATGGAAGCGGCATAATAGAGTCATTAGCCAATGCGAAGAAACTTGGCCATACGCATCTTATTGTTATTGACTGCGACAGGACATACCCCATAAGCTATATCAAAACACTGGCAGGATTTGCAAAACAAGGCTATGAGCTTGTAAATGCGGGAAGAATGATGAGAGATATAAGGCGCCTAAACAGGCTGCCTAACATGTTCCACACATTTTTAGTTAGGCTGCTGTACGGAGGCAATATTACCGATGTGAATTCAGGCATGAAGCTCATGAAGATAGGCAGGTTTGTCGGCAAAATCACAGCAACCGGATGCGATTCAACTGTGCAGACAATAACTGCTGCACTAAAAAATGGGTGTAAAATAAAAGAGGTGATAATTCCCTATAATGACCGGCATGGAGATAAAAGAAGGGGAAGGTCAAAGATACGCTACAGGGACGGCTTGATAATAACCTGGCGGATTATAAGAGACAGGTTCACAAAATAGATTGCCTTAATAAATAAATAAAAAGAATAATCAAACCCAGATGGGCGATAAGTGACAATACGCCAAATATTTTTTCTTTTGGAAGAACCATATATTTCAGCAGGATATTATTTCCTTTGTCTGTTTTGATCAATACCATTTCCTGTGCAGTTGTCATCACAGGAACTTCCTTATTGTTCATGTAAGCCTTCCATCTGGCAAAGTACTGCTCCTTGAACACGACAAAATCGTCTTTTTCGAAATTTCCAGATATCTGGATTTCTGTGGGCGATGGCCTCTGGAACTTTAACGCCTCCGGCTTTTTTGGAGTTTCCCTGAAATTTAAGTTTCTGTCAAAATTGTAGTATGTGCTTAGAGTGATGTATTTGTACCCGTCTTTTTGCTTGTATATTCCATCAGGAGCATTTTTTGCCAATTCCGCCTTTTCTATGTAATTTGTGTTGTTAACAATTAAAAACAGCAGGCAGCCATTTTGGTATATTGGGTATGTAAAATTCGGGTAAAGTACTGAAACAACGTAGTTTCCTATGGGATGGCAGGCATTAATGAATAAGTATTTGTATCCCCCTATTATCAGGTAATTTGATAATTCAGTGCCTGATTTGTTTAGAATAATTTCCGCGTCTCCAAATGAATTCTGGCCGTGAACCTTCTCAAAAGGAGTCCTGACGAGAACAAGCTCGTATCGCTCATTCCTTGAAAAATATCCCTTTGTGAGATAGTTTCCTCCAAAATCAACTGCATTGTTGAACAGCCCATAGGTCAGTATCCTTCCATCCGCAGGCAGTTTTTTTATGAATTCAATTTCTTCCCTATACACGTCCCCGCCTGCAAAATATTCCTTGTGGATATTGTTTATGTTTTGCTTTGCATACGGAATTGTGTGGATAAAGGCAATAAATATTGCAATAATCAAAAAATACTTGATGTGCTTATTTTTAAACAGGTATGTAAATGCCAGGATCGAAGCACCCATCAATATCAAAAGGTACGGAAGAGTTGTTCTGAAAAACCCGCCAAGCAGTATGCTAAGCCTGTTGTAAAACAAGGAGGATAAAAATAAGTTCAGCAGAAATGCCAATGCAAATATCCTGAATTTTCCGGCCCGTTCCAGCTTATAAAATGCAAACAGCAGAAAAAAGGATAAGAGCCCAAAAACTGAGAGGAAAAAGCCTATTTTATGGTCATCTATCCTGTTGACATCAGGATATTTTATTGAAAAAAATTCTTTAGACCTGCCATAAAACCCCTTGAAAAAATTAGCGCTTTCAGATATTACAGAGCCAATAGTTATCTTCTGGCCCAAAGTAGTGTCAAATTCCTGGTAAATAAATTCCTTGTAAATAATCCCAGACGACAGGTAGAAAATCGGAAATAATAAGATGACGCCAATTGTAATCGTAATAATAAGTTTATTTTTGACTGCCCAATTGAAAAAATGAAGCAACTCTGATTTGTCTTTTAAATAATAAATTTTAGTAATTAAAAATAGGCATGCCCCAATCACGAGCACCCCGCTGCCATAGGGAAGGTGAATGATGATGAACAGCGCTGAAAAATACATCAGGATCAGATAGTCATTGTACTTCTTGGGATTGTCAAGTATTATGCTTAAAAAAAGGTACGCCATCGGATAAAGATAATTTGCCTTAAAGCTCTCAAGCATCTGCAAAAAATAGAAATTGAGCCCGGTCAGGACTGCAACTGATGAAACCATCAGCATATTTGAATATGTTTCTTCCTGATTTATTATTGACCGGAATAATATGCTTAAAGACAGGGTGGAAAGAAGCAGAATAAAGAATGACAATGAGTTAAAAAAATGTATGTGCGACTTGGGCTGGAGCAGATAATCATTTATGGCTGCATGAACCTTGAATGACGGCGCATTCCACAGGTAAGTTGCCTCTCCCATTGCAATTCCTGGGTTGTATATCGGAACCAATCCATTGTTGTTTAGCCCTTCAACAGCAATCTGGACTCTTGTGAAAATCCTTACGCCATTGGCCATGAAAAGGCTTTTATCGTCAATTATGCCCGAAGCTATTATGCCCGTGAAAAAAAGCACTATAAATATGCAGATGCATTCGCTGTTTTCTACCTCAATATAATCAAATGCCTTTGTTCTCAGCAGAATAATTCCGACAATTGGAATGGAATAAAAAATAAGGAATATGACAGGATAGCTTAATGGCACTGAAAAGTAGGTTGTTACGAAATAGATGATGTTTACCGGTATGAATGAAAGGGCAAATGCAAATATATAATTTCTGAGAAAGCTTCTTTTTGACAGCAAAGCCCCAAACACGCAAAAAGGCAGGTAAAGCAAAAAAATGCCCAATACGCTTGGAAAAACGGACAGTGCCGCAGTCACATAAAAGAGATTTTTTATCCCGTTTCTTATTTTTGTGAAGTTATCTATGAGCAACGCTGCAATAAGAAAAATAAGAGGGTAAATGCTGTGTGCTTTCAGTATTAAAAAAATCAATAAAAAATATATTATTGCCAGTATCTGCAAAATTTTTATTTTCATGTTAATTCATGTTATAAGATAATTTATGAGCCCCCATTCCTATGCATCAAAATCAAAATCTTTTAAAAATTTATTGATTTCAAGCTAGCTTATTTTGCGCTGCTGTTTTTCTTTCTGTAAAAAAGTTTTATTAAAAGAAATAAAACCATGATGGAAAGTGCAGCAACAGTTATCCATGCCCCATGCATAAATGGCTTTGGCCTGTATTTGAAGGTTAAGGTGCCTTTTTCATTGTTGACATAGACTGCAGTCAGCAAATTGTTTGCCCTTAAAATTTCAAGCTCTTTGCCATTGATGGCTGCTTCCCATCCAGGATACTGGGAATACTGCTCGCTTAAGACTAAGAAGCCCCTTTGCCCATCAAGCCTTGCAAAAGAGCTGTCATACGAGTCGTAATCAATATCAATCTTTTTTATTTTTGAGTAATTTGCATTTAATGAGGATAATAAGCTGTTTATTTTCGCTTCCGACAGCTGGTTTTCTCCGGCAAAAATATCGGGCAATAATTTTCCTCCTTTGTTGGCGTATTCCCTTAATTTATAGGCATCCGCCTCATTTGGGTTATTTAGCAATATAACAGCTTTAAACTTTTGCAAAATTTCCAGTTCCATTTTATCAAGCGTGTTTTCGATTACTATTGCTGCATTGGAAGGGTCAAAATTATCATTCAGCATCAAAATATACACCATATTGTCGACATTGCTTGGGTTGCCTAAGATCAATACAGCATTGTCTACAAAATAAGCCCGCGGCAGGAAAAGCTCATTTTTGTATAAATATGGGCCGTCTGATTTTTTTGGCTGGCATATGTCATATCCATTCTCATGAAAGCCGCACTCTTCAAATTTCTTGACAAAGCCGAAGCCGGAAATGTTGATTGGCTGCATGGAAGTCATGTATTTCATGTTCAGTATTCCAAACATTTTTGCAGGCTGGCTGTTTGCAGCGCTCAAGAATACAGGCATATAATTATAGAGCCAGATGTTGTCATAGCCGTATATATCCTGCAGGCTCAAGGGAATTGAATAAAAATCGGTTCCCCAGTCTATGCCGTTTGTTTCATAAGACTTGAACCTAAAGAGGTCTTTATCTTCGCTCATGTACTTCATAACCTGGTTTTTCTCAAGCTGGGAATTTATGTTGTCAAATAGCATTTGCTTTGGCCCAAAAACGGCTAAATTTACTGTTATTGCTATCAGAACAAGCAAGTAAATGGCATTCAGGTAATGTTTGCCGTTTATCCTGAATTTATTTTGCAGGCTGGATAGGGCATTGGAAACTCCTATTCCAAGCAACACAGAAGCAGGAAATGTGAATAAAAAGATTACTTTGAAAATGCCCCTGATTTTGCTGACAAAAGGCACATATTTCCAAATAAGGTATATTAAAGGCGACCTTGACAGGACTGCAATTGAAAACAGGAGCAAAGCAGCAAACAAAACAGTTTTCCTTTTCCTGATGCTTAAGAATGCGAATGGCAGCAAAAGGATTCCGATAATCCCGAAAAATGATATGTAGGTGGTTGCAAAATTCTTGATATTGAAGATGCCATCACCTACAAGGCTGTCAAAAGATAGGCCTTGTTCTCTGGTGCCTGTGATTTTCAGCATCTCCAGTGTAGGCAGTATTTTTATTGCAGATATGCCCAAAAAGATCGTAAGCACAATAATTCCAATCAAAAATGCCTTAACAAGCCTTTTGAAGAAGTTTTTTCCGATTATGTGGATTAGTAAAATGAATGCAAACAAAAAAGATGCGAACAGCGCTTCCTGCGGGCTGCCTCCAAGTATCAAAAATGAAAATGTAAATCCGGCCAGAATTGAAAATAACACCCATTCCCTGCTGCTTAATGCCAATAACGCAAACAACAGAATAAAAGGCAGCCATGTGTAGACATTAAGCACATTCATATGCCCAGATGCAATTTCAGCAAGAATATTTCCATTGAACATGTATATCAATGCAGTCAAAAAAGAGATTTTTGGATCCTGCTTCATGTAAATATACATAAACAAATACATGCCGACTCCTGCCAGGAAAAAATGAAAAAGATAGCTCCATTTTAAGCCAAGCCATGCATTAGGAGCTATAAGCAGCAATAGCCAAGTTAAATCAAACACCTGCACCTGCGGCTTTGCAAAGAAAGGCATTCCGCCTAATGTATAAGGGCTCCATAAGGGAATGTCAAAATTTGACATTCCTTTTTTGAGTACGTAGGAATTTGACGCATGGTACACAAAATCAGTGCCTGTACCCGGCAGATCAGGATCTCCTCTCATTGGTATCCAGTAAGGGCCGAATGCGTAATCGCGCAATAAAAATACGCTCAGCAGAAACAACAATGCTATGGATATGGTGTGCCCCTTGTTGTTTTTTATTATTTTAGAAATCATTTGCATAAAATGCCTTAGGCTTTTTCCATCTCAATAATTGTGTTTATGTGCCAGTAATCTATTACTTTTTTTATATTGAAGCAGCCGCTCTTTTTAATAAGAGAGAGCCATTCATTTTTCTTGTATGTTGTCAGGTGCGTGGAGTGCCATTCCTGCCCGAATGTTTTTTCCCAAAGCCACCAAAATGTTTTGAAAAATAAGTTGTTGTTCGGGGTAGTCATTACAAAAGTTCCCTTGTCCTTTAAAACCCTGTGAATCTCCTTTAGCGCAGGCATTGGATTATCAATATGCTCTATAACCTCTATTGCAGTAACAACATTAAATTGCCTGTCTTTATGAGGTATGTCTGTTATGCTCCCCAATTTGAACTTGAATTCTATTTTTCTTGGCTCGATGTCTATCCCCTGCCCGTACCCAAGGTATCTTAAAAAGCTTCCGTCCTTCATGCATTTTGCAGGCGCCCCGCATCCTATGTCCAGCAGGTTTTTGCTCTTGTTTTTTATCAGGCTTTTAACTATCTTGTACCTTCCATAATGGTGCTTTTTTCTGATAAAGTCTATAAAGCCAATCATAGCAAAACAGCTTATTTTAGCTCAAAGCCACCATTTAAATAGTTTATTATATTGTGCTGCTTGCTCTGTATCTGCTGGGCTTTTAATCTGCACTATTAGCAAAACCATCATAGAAATAATATATCCAGCTTTAAGCAACTGTGCAAAGAACTTCAGAATTCTTAATCTGTGAGCTAAATGCTTCTCTAACTATATCTTGCCCTTGCTTTATCATAGGCTTATTTCTTAACATCGGAACAAATCTTAATTGTATTGTAATAACCTTTTCTTTTTTATCTCCAGTTTCTACTTTTGTATTAAATTCAAAACTTCTAACTTTATTTAAAGCAATCTTGGACAACTTAAATAATTGAGAAGCATCAAATATCCTTAATCCTGTAATGAACCCTTCTTTATCAATATCTACAACCAAATTTTCAAATTCAATAGACATATTATATTCTCTATTTTTAATCTTAAAAAGTAGTATATCATTTCTAAAATCGTATGTATATTCTCCCTTTCCTCTTGCATCAAGATGTTTACTTTCCATTTTCGAGTCTCTTTAGATTAGGCATAGTTTCTGTGTTTATAAAAGTTATTATCTCAAGTTTAGGGTCTTTTATTTCCAGTATTATTCTAAGGAAGCCCCAATTTCTTCTGTAAAAGGCTGCATACCTGCCATTTCGCTGCAAGCCAACTCCTCTGGGATTTTCTTTTAATAAAGTATCAATTAAGCTCTGTTCTTTAAATACTTTTCTTTAAGCATCACTCAAATGGTCGAGAGAATGAGGATTAGTGAAAATATTAGCTTTATATTTAGATATTATACCCTTAAATTCTTCTAAACTCACTTCTTTTATAATCTTGGTAGTATTCATTATGAATCTGCCCAACGAGATTCTATAAAAACATTTCTTTTACGATACGCTGCTTGTTCCGCGGCACTTGTTGATAGGTGAATGATGCCCTGATGGGCAAATATTTATATTTGCTCTTCTATAGTTGCTGTAAGGGTGGCTGATTATCATCAAAAAAGATGTTAACAGGTTTTTGCTGTTGCTTATAATAGTTCTATTGCTGGTATTTGCATGGAGCACCGCTTATTACGATAATGCTTTGAAAAATGTCTCAATGCAGTACAATAAAAATTTGGAAAAGTTTCAGGACTCAACGGGAAAAGTGGTTTTGGAAAAATTTAACGAAACTGTCCAATTAAAAGAAAGCTTTCAGAAAGGCAAAGAAGCTTTGGAAAAAGGGTATTTTGACTTAAAAACCGAGAATGAGGAGCTTAAAGCAGACAAAGACAATCTGCAGGCTGAGTTAAATTCATTAAAATCAGAGCTTGAAAGCGCAAAAACAAGCTTTAACAAACTGCAAGAGCAATTTCAGCAAGTGCAAAACAGCCTGATTGCAGCCAATGAGCAGATCAGCAGGCTGACAGCAAGGGTTAACGAGTTATGCAGAAAACTTAACGAGGCTGGTGGCAATAGCGATGAGTGTTGATTTTATGTATTCTGTTGGATTATGTACCTTAAGATAAGGTTTCCAGTTTTCTTTTAGGATTTGTCTTACAGAATACATTAAATCACCTTAAATTTTAGAAGTATAAAGGCTTTTCTGACGTATAATAGGATATTAGCAAAAAGAACTTTACGTACCATAAAAGGTTTGTGTTGTTTTTGTAGATACAAAAAACCTAACTGTTGTGCCTTATGATGCAAATTTAAGAATTTATAATATGTATGGGACGGTTTAGGCTGGATATTGGTAAGAAGAATTTATGTACCATCAATAATCTTTATATATGGACTGTTTTTCTTTCTGAAAATGAAAACCAATTCAAAAAGCGAAGTTACAGAATTTGTAAACTGCAATCTGTGCAATTCCAGTTCCACAAGGAAATTAATGGCAATCGGAGGCTTCAATATTGTGAAATGCAAAAATTGCGGCTTGGCGTATGTCAACCCAAGGCTGAAAGAGAGAAAGCTGCATGAGATATATGATAAAAAATATTTTAGCAATAAGGCATTTAACGGTGCTAAAACATCTTTTTACGGCTACGGCAAATATCTGGAGGAGGAAGACTGCATAAAAGACACTTTCAGGAGGCGCCTGAAAATAATAAACAAGCTTTCAGGAAAAGGGCGCTTATTGGACATAGGATGCGCTTTTGGTTTTTTTCTCGAGCTGGCAAGAGATGATGGATGGGATGTTCAGGGGCTTGAAATATCAGAATATGCGTACAGCTACGCAAAAAATGTTTTAAAGCTGCCCGTGATGAATAAAACGCTTGAAAAAGCAAAGCTCAAGAGCGATAGCTTTGATGTTGTAACAATATTTGATGTGATTGAGCACCTGCCGGATCCAAAGGCCACGCTGAAAGAGATAAGAAGAGTGCTAAAGCCAAATGGGTTTGTTGTCATAACAACGCCTAATATCGGAAGCATGACAGCAAAGATTCTATGGAAAAATTGGGAAGAGGTTAGAAGGGTCAGGGAACACATATATTTCTTTTCCAAAAGCACCTTAAAAAAAATCCTGGAATCTCTCGGCTTTGAAGTGCTGAGGACAGAAAGCGCAGGCAGATACTTCTCGGTCAAAATGGCTGTGGAAAGAGGAAAGCTTTATAACAAGGCTATATTTATTCTGGTTGGGAAGATTTCGGATTCTCTTGGATTAAGCGACAAGAGGATTTATGTTGACCCTCGCTATAAGATGACCATGTACGCAAGGAAGATTAAATAATTCCCATATTCACAAGCTGTTAATTGCATTCAATTAAAAGAAATGAATCTGGAAAAACCATATTTGGCAGTTGTTTTCGGCGCATTGCTATTTTTAGGTGTTTCAACACTTTGGGACCACAGGCTGCAGCATGAATTCCCATATGGATACATGGCTTCTGACACCTTCCAGCAGCAAACCAGGGCAGAAGGAATTAAGGACGCTGGAAATTACAGGCTTGAGCCTTTTTACATAGTAAAAGGCTACCAGGATGTAATAGGCTACTATCCTTCTGTTATTCATCATTTGGGGATTATTCTTCATTTCTCGTCAGGCATTCCCCTCTATGACACAATATACTTTATGGCTTTTTTAAGCGCAATATTATCATCATTTGTCATGTATATTTTGATTCGCACATTCAACAAACAAATAGCAATGTTGTCTTTGCCATTGTCCATCCTGCTGTTTTCAAGCAAATCTTACATAGGCTTTTTATTTGGGCACTGGGCATCAATAACCGGGCAATTGTTCCTTATTTGCATATTTTGGTCCGTAAGCAGGATAGAATTATCCAAATCCGAGATTTTGCTTGGGATATTCATAGGCGCTCTTGCATTATCGCATACATCAGAATTGGTATATGGCGTTGGATTCATTTTTGTTTATGCTATATTTCTGCTGTTTTTCAGGAAATTTGACTTAAAATTCGTGAAGAAGGTCTCAATTGCGGGCATTATATCTGGAGTAGTGTCATTTTACACTATATTCATCTTTACCAAAAGCTTTGCCATCATAAACCCTTACCATTTTGAAATTTCAAATGACTGGGGCGGAACTCCAATTTTCTATTTGACAGACTTCAAACTGCTGCTTATTTTCATGATGATAGGAGTTGTTTCAGGCTTTATGCTGTTAAAGAAGTTTGATGTGCCAGTCATAGCTGGGTTGTACATGCTGGGCATTGGCTACACTAATTATATAGGGTTTGGAATAAGGGCATTCCAGCCAAGGCTGCTTTGGCCGGTTTACTTTTCTTTCTTCTTTGGGATGGGGCTGTATGCATTAATCAAGCTTATTCCTTCGGCATTCAGGTCAATTTCTGTTTTTGGAACAGGCATTGCTATTATGCTTTTATTGTCAAATATCATTCCGGTGCCAAATATTCCCACTTATTACAAAATTTCCTCTTCAGGGCTTATGGATCCATGGCACTGGCAGGCTTTCCAGTGGCTGGGCCAGAACACTCCAAAAGGCGCAAGGCTGTATTTTTTTTACGGCGACGTTTATGACCAGGATGCGATATTGCGGAATTCAAAAAGGACGCATGCCCAGGTTGTTCCGCAGGATTTTTTCGCGGCTCTGCAAAACAGATCAGTTAAAAGGGTATACACAAGCGAGGTGCCTGCTGACCATGGAGCAGGAATGCCTTATAAAAAATCATTTTTAAATATCGGCCTGCATCAAGTAGAGGATAACGCCAAAACTTACATAATGTGGGGTGATTCATTTGATGTATGTATTTTTGATTATTTTATATTTGACAAGGCCAGCAGGCAAAAGATTTTGGCGGATTATAACTTATTAATAGCAAATGATATGCTGAAAAGAGGCTCTCAAAAGGTTTTTGAGAACGATGTTGTGATCATACTGAAAAATAATAAGGTTGGAGGAGATTGCATTGAGGAAAGAAGCTTTTGACATAATGAAAAAAGAGTTGAAATATATTGGGTTGCTGTTCTTAGTATTCTTAGTGATATTCAGGGTTGTGTTTTTTAAGGAAAATCTGGTTGTATTATTTAGGCTTGTTTTATCATTGTTTTGGCTGTTTGCATTGCCTGGCTATTTTATGATGCTTTATTGGATGGAAAAGATTGATTTCACAGAGAGATTTATTATTGGAATAGTCCTAGCAGCAGGCTTAATTGGGATAGTTAGCTATTATTTGGGATTGGCTGGATTAAATCTTAAATACCATGCTGCTATACTGCCATTAGTTTTGATCTTGGCTGGCATAGTAATCAATTTAAAAAAATAGCTGCCTTTCTCTCTTTGAAAATTTTTTTATTGTATAGGCTGCAATAAGTAGCGCTGCAAAAATCACAAAAATGGATATCTTGAATGGCGCAACAAAACCAAGCCAATAAACTAGAGACGGGAACAATATAATGCTGATAAAAAAAGAAAAGAAAATCTTTTCTCTTTGCTCCATGCCAAGATTATCAAGAATAAGGTAGAAAGGCAGGAACATTACAATAATGATTCCAAGCATGGTTCTTAGCCCTGCAAGTCCAAGCATTGCAAATGATACTAAAATTACCAAAAGCAGCGCAATTCCAAATAAAATGTTGTTTTCAGATTTTAATTCCGGCAACTTTGTACACCTTTATGCTGTTTTTATTGTAGATGGCTGATGCATTCTGGAAATTTTTTTCAACGTTTTGCAGTGCATTGGCATAATTTTGGTCCCTCAACAGCAGGGCATCTGTATAATCCAAAAATATGTAATCTGTGGAGTTGATTTCCTCGGCATTAATTATGAAATGGCGCTGGGATAAAACACCAAGCCATTTTATCTTTGCCCCATAATATTGGTAGCCCAGTGTCCCAATGTTGTATATGTCCGCTTTTTCCTCCACGTTGCTCCTCAGCCATTCTGCTGCTTCGTATTGTGCAGGATTTATTCTTCCTATAGAATACTGCTGCCCTTTTAAAACGCCATAAGTCGATTTGCCGTTTACAGAAACTGCCAAAATTAAGAACAGTGCAATTAATCCGTATTTTAAGTATTTCCTGAGGATGTTCCGTCTGGAAAAAGAGCTTATTGAAAGCAAACCAACTGCAATGATGGGATAAAACACATGCGCTTCATACGCAAACATCCTTATGTCCCTGCTGCCAAATCCAAAAACCACTAGCCTTGTAAGGAAGTAAAATGACGCAAACCAGCCCAGCAGCAGCAAATCCTCTTCCTTCCTTCTGTAAGCCAGGGCAAACAGCCCAATAAGCAAAAACGGCAAAGTCCACCACGACAACAAGCCGCCTTGTAATGATCCATGGGCTTTATTGTATTCAAAATAAAAATCCGGCAGTCCCGGGTCATTCTTTATTCCCTGGTACCACTTAAACAACTTATCAAATTGAAAAGATTGCGCATTTGACTGCTTTTCTCCTAAGGAAGAGAAGAATTCCCCAATATTCAAAGGCGCAAATGCAGCAGAAACAAATGCAAACAAAATAACAGATATAATTAGGTGTTTGATGCTAAATGGAATTTTTTTGTCCTTGAAGATCAATATCGCAACAAATATGATTAAGGCTGCAACCGAAGCTATCATTCCCTGCGGATGAAAGAAAAATTGGCCTGACAGGAATATAGCCATGACATAAAGATAGATTGGCTTATTTTGGCTTTCTTTATAATTTTTGCAATAGCGGTAAAAACAGTACAGAATCATGGGAGTAAACGCAAAAGACAGCGATTGAGGCCATTGCCCCCAGAGATAAATCATGTAATCTCTTGTGGAAACTATCAATAAAAAGCTTGATAAAAAAGCCGGCCAGAAGCCAAAAAGGCTTCTTATTAAAAAATAAGATGAAAGTATTATCAAAGAGCTAAAGATTGCAACTATAATGAAAGGAGGCAATATCCTGTCCCCGCCAAGCACCTGCGCAATTCCTAGATTAGTCCAGTACTGCGGCGGATACCACAAGTAATCCGGAAACATGGCATTTTGGCCATTGTACCGAAAAGTTATAGGATAGGGTATCTTAGCTATGGACTTGTCATAAGCCACCATATAATCTCCAATGGTGAAATGTGAGCTTGCGTCCACATCGCCAAACGGCAGCTTATTTTTTTGAATAGGCAGCGTCCAGATGTAAAGCGCTGACAAATATAGGATGACTATCAGGATAAATTCAATTTTTTTAACACTTAGTTTCATGCCATTGGTCAAGTTTTTGGCTTTATAAATATTTGGTAGAATTTCCATAGTTGAAAGAAAAAGCTTTAAAACAGGCTATAGATTATTCTCTATAATGAGGGTGCTGGTAATCAAGCTTGGAGCGGTTGGGGATGTGATTAGGACAACTTCTATTCTTCCCGGATTAAAATCCAAATTCATGAACTGCAAAATAGACTGGATTACAAAGAAAGGGTCTTTTGATGTCTTGAAAGGTAATGACTTAATAAGCAAAACATTCATAATAAACAACAATGCAAAAAACCAACTAAAAAATAAAAGATATGATCTGGTAATTTGCTTGGATGATGATCAGGAAGCGTGTGAATTGGCATCAAAAATTAGTTCTAAAGAAATCATTGGCTCCTATTTAAAAAAGAACCAGAAAACATACACTAATAATTCATCCTTATGGTTTGACATGGGGCTTATTTCAAAATTTGGAAAGCAGAAAGCTGATATTTTAAAGGCAAAAAACAGGAAAACTTACCAGTCAATCATATACGGAATTATTGATTTAAATTATAAAAAGCAGGAGCCGATATTAAGTTTGAATAAAAAAGAATTGGATTTTGGAAAAAGGTTTGCGAAAAAACACGGGATAAAAAACAGTGATTTGGTTATCGGAATCAATACAGGAGCTGGGGGGAGATGGCAGGATAAGAAATTAAGTGAAGAGAAAACTGCAAAATTAATAGACTCATTAAATAAACAAATAAAAAATATAAAAATAATACTTTTCGGCGGTCCGGAAGAGGCAGAAAGAAACAAAGAAATAAAAAAAATAGCCAAAACAAATGTTATAGATGCCGGATGCGGCAATTCCCTGATGGAGTTTGCCTCATTGGTTAATTTGTGCAAAGTGCTTGTGACAAGCGACAGCTTGGCTTTGCACATCGGGGTTGCCTTGAAGAAGAAGATTGTTGTGTTTTTTTATGTCACTAGCGCAAATGAGATTGAGCTATATGGCAGGGGGATAAAGATTATTGGGAAAGGAAAAGACTGTTGCTCGTACAAGCCTAGATGCTACTATACTCCAAAATGGGATATTGGGGAGATTGTTGACGCTGTTAAAAAATTAATTTAATTTATTTTCTTTTATATAAAAAGTGATAGCCAAGAACTCCAGCTATAGCCAATATTAATCCACCAATAGCAAGCTCCTTTACAGCTTTTGGATTGGAAAACACTTTTGTCACAGCTCCTGAAATAGCGCTTAAACCAGAAGTAAATTCTTGCTCTTCACTTGAAATCTGCTGAGCAGCAGTTTCTGTCGTTGATTTTGATTCTGGTGTTGAAATTGCTTGTCCTGTGACTAGCTCTTGAGCCTTTACTTCACAGCTTTGGCTTGCTGCAGGCGACTTTTCCTGTGACGGGCATTCTGTACCAGATACGTGCTGCGGCACTTTTGCAAATTCACATTGCCTTGCTTGTACGCTGTTGATGCACTCCGACCATTCTCCACATTGCCAATCCATGTTGCAGACGAAGGCTAGACCTCCGCCTCCACCACCACCGCCTCCTGAAGAGCCTCCGCCAGAGCTTCCACCGCCTCCACCAGATGGACAACTACCAGCATCAGAGGGACAGTTTGAACAATCTTCACCACTATTAACTATCCCATCTCCGCAATAAGATTGCTGCTGTATACCAGAATGGATTAATCCAGTTATTTTGAAAGTTGAATTAGTTTCATCTGCAAAGGTACAATTATATTGGTTGTTATTAGCAGTTCCAGGGCAGTTGATTCCAAATTCATTTGCTCCGTTGCATAAAGAAGAAATCTGGGTTATTGAAGTTACTTCAGCGTCCTTTATGCATAATGTTGTTAGATTATTCACATTACCTACATAAACGGTTTTTGTGCCGATTATTGACAATCCTTTTAAGCTTATGATTGTCATGCCATTTGTCGAGTTTATTTGAATGTCAATGTTAATATTACTTAGATCAAGTGTGCCATTACTGAAATTAAATTCAAATTCTGCTATTGTTTGGTTGTTATTCTTGATCTTAACCAGTTTAGTTTCACTAAGTTCTTTACTCAGATTAGTTGAACTGTCAACCTCAATAATTGGATTTATTGTGGAAGTATTTATGCTGCTAGAATTCCCTAAGAGTGTATCTTCTGCGTCAGGAATTCCATCATTATCTTTGTCAGTAAAATTAACAGTAAATGCTATATAATCATCAAAAATGTTATCAAATATGTCACTACAAATGATCGAGATACTATGATTTCCTTGTGGAAGATTTTCTAAAAGTTTTGATTGGGAACTGCCACTTTCGTAATAAACTAAAGGTTCTCTTTGAGCAGATGGATAATCAATATCAAGTGTTGCTGGCTGACCGTCTGGAAATTCTCTTTTTACAAAGGTCCCATAGCTTGTATAAGTTTGCTCAACATTAGGTTGCCCATCCGGAGTTCTAAAATTTAAATTTCCATATTTTACGTGATTAATCATGCCAGATTCCGCTGTTATGTTGAACATCAAAACAGAAGGGTAAAGATTTTCTATAGAATTTTTAGCAAACCCATCAATATTCTCGTCCGGAGTTCTAATTCTTAATAATATAGAACGATTTGTCTGATTTGTTATGTTTATTTCAGCGCCAAATAATGATGTTATTACTATATTTGATTTTGAGTCATTATTTAGTATGTTGTTGCTATCCATGTCAACTCTTATACTAAAGTCATCAGAAGATAAAACAGCCCTCATCGGATCATCTATTGCATATACATCGTAGTTAGCACCTTCAATATTCAGTGTTGCCAAAGGGGATGAATTAGTGTAAATTTGCTCTATTGTGTTCCCGCTTCCTAATTCTTTAAATTTAAGTAATGGATTGTCAGCAGTTATTTTGTCTGCACCTTTATATTGCAATACCAATGTTGGCCTTTCTCCTCTCTTTCTGCTTGCATCTGTAATTATAAAGTATGCGTCTTTTGGAATACTCAAGCTTTCACTATTAATGAATTGCCCATTAGATAATCCATTTGCACCTCCCATTGAAATTTCATTGCCACCTGAACTTTTTGCTATTGGAACAGTTACTAAATTCCCATTACCATCTACAAATTTTAAATTATATTGATTCGAATCGCTATTGCTAAGTTTTATTTTTTGAGTATCTGGATTATTTAATCCGAGATATGCAATATCCCAATTTTGTGTGAATAGTACCCCTGGTTCAGCACCTGAGCCTCCTTCCTCGGTGATTATATCACCAAGCCTGCCGCCTGCCGGGATAAAGAAGTTGTCATCAGCAGTCATGTTTACATGTAATCTGGTAATCTTGAATGTTGAATTGTCATCAGAGCCTTCTATTATTACGAATGCGTCATCTATATTGTTATCATTCACCTTTAATGTATCTGTGGAAGCAACGTCTTTTATGTCAGTATCATTTAATTCTAATTTATCTGCACCATTGATTAGTGTCAATTCTACACCATTTCCGTCTGTTGATGTTCTTTTAGCAGTCGAGATTGTATAATTCTTTCCTAATATTTTTAATATAGAGCCTTCAAAATCTTTTAAAGATAAACCAGTCAGTGAAGGATTGCCAGAATCATCATAAATACCTGATTCAAATGCGGTCGTAAATTCAAGCAACCATCTGCCTATCTCTTTTCCTGATTTATAATGCAAGAAATCTGCTACAATATCATTATCATTTTCAGTATAAATTACATAACCTGCGTCTAATGCACTCTCTGTTCCTGGACCTAGGAAATACATGTACTGATTGTAAGGATATGTTGATTTATTATTCGTAACACTGCCAGAAGCTAATATGTCTAAATTGCTTTTATCAATATAGGTTGTAATATTTCTTAATGTTTCCACTTGTTTATTGCCATTTCTAAATTCTTCGCCTAATTCTAAGTGGTTTGATGTTTCTACTTTCCATTTACGTTTACTGTTACTAATAGTTATATTTGAGCCTGGTTCCTCTATAACATTAGAGTTTCCAGTGGTAATGTAAACCAATGAATATCTCTGGCTTTCTGGATAATCTACCTCAAACGTTGTTGGGTCATTTGTTGGTGTTTCTCTTGTTATGAAAGCACCATAGCTTGTGTAGCCATACTCAACATTAGTTTTCCCATCCGGTGTCCTTAAACTTAGCTGTTGCCCTTTTTGGCCTGATGTAAATCCTGATAATTTTGTGTGTGAAACTTTGGCATTTGAATCGCTTGTTATGTTCACCACAAAGTCTATAGCAATTAAGTTTTCTGTATTGTCTTTTGCATTTCCATCTCTATTCTCGTCTGGTGTCTTTATGCTCAGAATGATATTTGGAGGGATGTTTTGACCTAGGCTTAAATTAATCAATCCTATCTCTGCACCGTATCTTGTTGTTATGTTGACAAATGAGTCATTTATATTATTGATTGCGCCATCTGCATCCAAATCAACTTTAATGTCAAAGTCATTTTGAAATATATCACTCTCAGAATAAACTCTAAAGTCCGCACCGCCTATCTTTAATGTTGCAAGCGGTGAGCCTTGGGAATAAGTTTGTTCTATAGTATTGCCACTTCCTACGTTCTTAAATTTAAGTACAGGGTTGTCAGCAGTGACTTTGTCAGCACCCTTGTATTGCAAGACATATGTTTTTCTTTCTCCTCTCTTTCTAGAGCCATCAGTCACTACAAAATAATCATCTTTTGTAATAACTCTGTTCTCAACATTAATGAAATCCTTACCTATTTCTCCAAATAATGTTTGATTGGCTGCTAGCGCTTTTGCAATTGGCACATCTACATTATTGCCGTCACCATCAATGAATTTTAAGTTATATTGGTTTGAGCCGCTTGTCTTTAACTTGATTTTTTCACTGTTTACATTCTTTAAGCCTCTATATTCAATATTCCAGTTTTGTGTGAACAACACTTCTGGTTCTGCAGATGTTCCTCCTTCTTGCTTGATTGCATCGCTAAGTTTTCCTCCTGCAGGCACAAAATAGTTGTCATCAGCAGTCATGTTTACATGAATTCTTGTAATCTTAAAGGTTGAGTTGGTGTCAGAACCTTCTATTGTAACAAGCGCATCGTCAATTGTATTATCATCTACTTTTAGGGCAGTAGTTGAGCCAGCATCGGTTACATCTGTGTCTTTTAATTCCAGCTTATTTGCACCCAAGAAGAATGTTGCGCTGTGAATACCTCCAGCATAGTCTTGGTACAACACATCTGTTACCCCAACAGTTGTGCCATCTGCCAGCTTGTCTGTGTCACCATCCTTCATTTTTCTTGTTGTTTGGCCCGTTTATGACAAATTGCGCTTCATCTGCATCAACGAAGTTTAATGTTACTTCATAATCTACTCCATTTATAGTATATGTTTTTGTCTGTTTTTCTAAAAGAGTATCCTTAGCTGCTCCTCCCAGTAAAGTTAGTACTACACTATTGCCGTTAGTTGTTGCTCGTTTTGCAGAAACTATTGTATATCTCTTACCAAATAAATTTATATCAACATCTTGATAATCTGTTAAAAATAAACCAGTTGTGGATGCTGAACCACTTGAATCGTCAACATCGCTTTCCAATGCTGTTGTAAATTCAAGCAAATATCTGGCAATTTCCTTTCCTGACTTAAAGTAAAGGAAATCTGCTGTAACGTCATCGTCAGCTTCTGTGTAAATTACATAACCTGCGTCTAGTGCGGTGTTTGTTCCAGGACCTAGCAAGTATATATATTGATTGTAAGGTGATGTCGTCTTACTATTTGTTACACTTCCAGATGCTAATGCCTTTAATTCGTTTTTGCCGATATATGTTGTAATATTTCTTAATGTTTCTATAGTGTCGCTTGATGAATCATCCTCGCTTAATTCCAAATGATTTGATGTCTGCACCTGCCAAGCGTCTCCTTCGACTACAATTCCCGGTGGTAATGTGATTGTGGTTTCTTCTGCTTCTTGAAGACCTGTAAAAACGCTTGAATCTAAGCTATAATTACAATTTCCATACTTATTTGTGAAAATAGACAACCAAACTGAATTATCAGAAACAACAGAATTATTTTCAGGAAAAATTAGATTTATAAAACCTTTAGATACTGTGATATTTGACACATTAGTTGGTCCACCTCCGCCCCCTCCACCTCCACCAGGCTGAGGAAAAGCAACATAAAATGTTACTGATTTTGTATTAACATTACTAAAATTATCGGCACAATTCACATCGATAGTGTAAGTATAACCGCTTTGTAAGCTTATTTCCTTAAAATGAAAAGTTTCATTGTTTGTGGAAATGTTTGTTACAGGATCTATTTCACAAGCAAGCATTGGCTTACTTGTTGGACATTTATGTTGACTGTATGTGCAAGATGCTACTTCATCAGTTGTTACATTCAACCATGTTGAAGTTGTTGTTATTGTTGAACCATTTAATGGGTTGGCAATTGTTATATTTGATGGTGCTGTATCATTCACGCCACCACTGCCACTTCCAGTAGAATTCTCAGGTTTTAGTTTTATAAGCCAAATATTGAGCTTACCTGTTGTTACAGACATACTACCACCTCCAATAAAATAACCATCATCGGATGTTTGTTGTGCTGAAGTTGCTATGTCCGAACCAGAACTGTCAAATTTTTTATTCCATTCTTCATTGCCATTAGAATCTGTTTTAATAAGCCAGAAATCGTTATAATTTGGTGCACCTAATGAAGTAGTCCCACCAATTAGGTATCCGTCATCAGATGTTTGCTGTACTGAAGAAGGAATGTCATCCTGAGAATTGCCAAATGTTCTATTCCATTGTTGATTTCCATTGGTATCTATTTTCACAAGCCAAATTCCATCATTTCCAGATGAATATTTGTCACCAACAAAGATGTATCCTCCATCGGATGTTTGTTGTGCTGATACAGCAGATTCAAATCCAGAATCATGAAATGTTTTATTCCAAAGTTCATTTCCATTATTGTCAGTTTTTATAATCCAAGCGTCTCTTAAGCCTCCTCCAAATGAGTATGTAGAACCAGCTAAAATGGAACCTCCATCGGATGTTTGTTGTGCTGAATTAGCTGAATCTGAATCAGAACCACCAAAAGTTTTGTTCCAAAGTTCATTTCCATTATTGCCAGTTTTTATCAACCAAAAATCTCCATCAGAATCTAATGAGTGTGTTAAGCCTGTTGAAATGTAACCTCCATCGGATGTTTGATAAACTGAAAATGCAAAATCATTACCTAAGTAACCATAGGATTTATCCCATTCAAGATTTCCAGCAGAGTCTGTTTTAATAAGTCTAAAACCACCTACACCTTCTGAAAATCTATGTCCAGCCATAATGTAACCACTATCTGAGGTTTGTTGAATTGAATAAGCAATATCCGAATCAGAACCACCAAAAGTTTTGTTCCATTGGGGATTTCCGTTAAAATCTGTTTTAATAAGAAGTATATCCTTATCATTACCAATATTTTTTGAAGCAATGATAATATACCCATTGTCAGAAGTCTGCCTGACTATACCTCCCGTATTACCTGCGTCTATTGTTTTGTTAAATTCAATTTCTGGTACTTGACTATTAACTATAGGTAAAACTAACAAAAACAGACATATAAGTAAAGTCTTTCTTATTACCACTTTATAGTATACAAAGCCCCGTATTTATTTAAATCTTTACCTTTGATATAGAAGACAACTAAATTTATAAATGCCCCTATATGACATTGTAAAGTATGAAACCCTTCGTCATGATCCCAACCTACAATGAAAGAGAAAACATCGGTAATCTTATAGATAAAATACTAAAGTTAAGGATCAAAAACCTGCGCATTGTTGTTGCAGACGACAACAGCCCTGATGGGACATGGAGAATTGTGCGGGATATTTCCAAAAAAAACAAGAATGTCCGCCTTTTATTGAGGAAAAAAGACAGGGGAAGGGGCTCTGCAGGAAGGGACGGGTTTATCTATTGCTTAAATCACGATGCTGATGTTGTTGTTGAAATGGATGCTGACTTTTCCCACGACCCAAAATACATACCTTTGATGCTTAAGGAGCTTAAAACTGCTGACTTGGTGCTTGGCTCAAGAAGGGTTGAGGGCAGCAAAGAAATCGGAAGAATCTGGTTAAGAAAATTTGTGACATTTGGCGCAAACCTTTACATAAGGCTGATGCTTGGATTAAAGGTAAGGGACTGCAACTCCGGCTTCAGGTGCTTCAGGAGGGAAGTGCTGGAAAAAATAAACCTGGAAAAGCTTGAGTCAAAAGGGCCTGCAATCGTGCAGGAAGTTTTGTTCAAGGCCCATCTTAAGGGCTTTAAAATAAAGGAAATCCCCATAACATTTGTGGACAGGACAAAAGGGCGTTCAAAGCTCGGCATTCCGCAGCTGGCAGCAGGCTATTTCATGGTTTTGAGACTGAAATTTTTAAAATTGATTGGTGGAATTTAATGAAAATTGCAATTTTAACACCCACATTCTCGCATTTCAGCGGAATAGACAGGGTTGTTGAATCCCAGGCAGCAGAATATGCAAAAAAAGGCAATAAAGTTACTGTTTTTGCGCTTGAAGCGGAAATTAAGCCGAAAGATTTCAGTTTGGAAATCCTGAGCATGCCAAAAGGATTGTTTATGCAGAGGCTATACAGATTGCTATTTTTTCTTGACTTCAGCAAAATAAGGAATGCAGCTGAAAAATTAAAAAATTATGACATTGTAATAAGCCATTTTTATCCGATGAACTGGATTGCGCATTATGCAAAGAAGAGGCATAATGTGGAATATGTCTATTATAACCACGGAATAGGGTATAGTGAATTATTCTCCAATATTTTTGAAAAAATGTATATGAGGTTGTTCGCTTTTTTCAATAAATTATCATTAAAAAATGTGGATTCAGCAGTTTCCATCAGCAAATTCATGCAAAAGGAATTAAAAAAAGAGACTGGCTTGGACAGCAAAGTTGTTTACAATAAAATTGACAGGAAAAGGTTCAGAAAATGGATTAATGGGGATAAAATAAGAAAAAAATTGAATATTAAGGAGAATGAAAAATTATTATTATTCGTCGGAAGATTATCGCCCCATAAGAATGTGCATACTTTATTGAAGATTTTTGACTTAGTAAATGAAAAATCCCAAAATGTGAAATTACTGATTATAGGAAGGCAAACATTTCCAGGTTATATTAAAAAATTAAAAAAAATGGCAAACAAGAAAGTCATTTTCAGGGGATTTGTTGATGACAAAGAGCTTCCTTATTATTATGCTGCCAGCGACTTGTATGTTACTGCGTCCTTGTGGGAAGGGTTTAACCTGCCGGCTGCAGAAGCCCAGGCTTGCGGCAAAAAAGTTGTTGCTTTTGACATAGGCTCGCATCCGGAAGTTGTGAAAAAGGGGATATTGGTAAAAAAGGATGATATTAAAGGATTTGCAAATGTCGTTATAAGACTATTAAAATGAACCTCATCAAAAAATTCAACAAGTTGGAGAAATACACAAAATACTCGATCTATACCATATTTATTTTCTCGATGATTATTTTGTCATTGGCGTCAATATACCATGTTTCAGGGGACGGCTGCTGGCATATTCCTGTGGGAAAATTCATTGCAAGCAATATTAGGTTTCCGTTATTCGAGCCGCTTGGAAGGGATGAGCCTTTCTGGAGCCCGCCCTTGTATCATATATTTGTCGCAGTTGTTTACTATGTTTTCAACGCTTTCAACAACAATATTGCAAATTCTGCAGTTAAATTTGTCTCTCCGGCATTCGGAATTTTGTCCATCATATTCTCCTTTTTGGTCATAAGGAAGCTTGTCAATTCCAAAATAGCATTTTATTCGGTTTTATTCCTGGCATTCATCCCCATATTCATAGACTACAGCGTTATCAGTTATACAGAAAGCACTCTTTCATTTTTTGTGATATTGAGCGTTTATTATCTGATTAATGACAAGCCAGTTTTATCAGGGATAGCTGCGGGCCTTTCCGTCCTTGCAAAATATAATGGTGTATTCATATTGCCTGTGCTGGTTTACATCCTGCACAAAAAATACGGCAATAAAAAATTATTTTACAAAAATGCATTTGCTGTTGTTGCAATTTCCCTGCTGATTGCGTCGCCATGGCTCATAAGGAACTTTATCCTGCTGGGCAATCCAATATGGCCATTTCTTAATTTGATCTTTAGTGGCATTGAGGCAAAATCCTATTCTTCGCTGGACTTTTCAAGGATGGTTCATTACAATTTGGTTTTATTTGCCTATTTCGGATTTTTTGGCATTCCTGATGGCAACTACAGCCTGCTATCTTTTTTTGACATACATTATTTTAATCTTCTGCTACCAATATGGTTGATAGGTACACTGATTTTTGTGATGCCCCTGTTCATTGGGTTTAAAACAAAAAAAGAAACAGGCTATCTCATTGTATGGGTTTTGTCTTACCTGATTTTGTTTTTTCTCTATGTAGTTAATGTAGGTTGGGCTGTCTCAAGAATGATGCTACCTGCATTTCCCGCCATAGCTATCCTGTGGGCTTTTGGCTTCGAGAAGCTGCAGAGCAAGAATTTCAGTAAACTGGTGAATGTTGTTTTTATTCTTGTCGTTATTGGTTTTGTATTCACAGAGTTTGCAAAGATGGGGCTTGCGGCAGATGCATGGGAATTTTACAGCAGGGACTTTGATTGGGTTAAAACAAATACAAAATCAGATGCTATCTTTGTTGCAAATGGGCAGTGCATCCCTTACAATATAGAAAGGACAGCATTATATGCAAATGATGAAAGCCTGGGAAAAGCGGGTTTTATTTGGGTAAATCAAAACTTCGCGCTTGATAAAAGATCGATTTTTGAGGAGCAGTTATTAAAGGATGTGCAGGCTAAAAATTACAACGTTATTTACAGCAATAAAAAAACTGGAACAATAATCTACAGCACTAAACAATGAATTTTGGCATGAAGAGGTATTTCTCATTAAAAACTTGAAAAATATAGGAATCGTTTACTTTTCTGAATTTCTGGGTTTCCATCCTTTTTTTTGATATGGAACTGAAATTAAACAAAATCCAAAATAATGCTTTTATCCTAGAAAATGCAGTTGTAAACTGAAAATTTAAAGTGTCTTTGATAATTGCAGCAAGCCTTCCAAACAACACATAAGGCAGATACAGAACAATATTTTTTACAGAAAATATCTTGAAAAAAGTCGTAAGCAGGTTTCTCTCCATCAAAAATGTGCTAAAATGTTTGCCTGTTTTCCAGGTTGTAACGGAGTGCATATGGTATGCAATGGCATCTGGCTCAAACATGACTTTTTTTCCAGTAAGCCTTATCCTAAGTCCTAAGTCAAGATCTTCAGCGTATATAAAATAATCATCATCAAATAAATAGCCAAACAAACCAACAAAATCTTTTTTGATTAAGCCAACGCCAAGATAAGGTATTTCCTTAGTTATATTCTTTCCATCATCTTTTATATGGCCATTATAAAAGGCTCTGGAAACCCATGTTCCTCCAGATTTGCATTCTCTTTCAAAAAAATTTACTAGTTTCGGGGCAACCATTGCAATACCCTTGTCTGAATCAATAACCTTAATAAGATTCCTTATGCAATCTTTTTCAATCTCCATATCATTATTTAAAAATAGGATATATTCCCCTTTGCAGTATTTTAAAGCAGAGTTTATTCCAGAATAGCCTAAATTTGTTTTATTGGTCACTAAATTAACATTTTTGTAATTTTTTTTAATGAAATCTTGGCTTCCATCAGTGGAAGCATTGTCCAGGACTATTACCTCATAATCTCTAAATTTTGAATTATGTATTGAAGCTATAACTTTTTCAAGCAGATCTTTTCCATTATAATTTACAATAATGATTGAAACTTTCATTTTTCAATGTATTTTCATAACTGCACTAACAGGCTAAAAAAGTGGCAACTATTTAAATTTTGTCTAAGAGGAATAAATAGCACAAAGATAGTTTTATAAATTCCCGAGTTACCCATGATAAGATTTTATTGTGGGCGGGGACATTATGACAATAAAGATTTCAAAGAAAAAACCTGAATTTGCTATGATAGGGTTTATAATTCTGGTTTTAATTATTATAACGTTTCCTTTTTTAAATCGGGCTCTTGCCATTGATGATATCTATATTGCATCTATTGCCAATCAACTGGTGCAAGAGCCATTAGATCCTTACGGCTTTGATATGTACATACAAAATAGAAAACTAGGCAGTGCCTTTGATTATACAAATCCGCCTCTTGTTTCCTATTACTATGCTCTGATACAGTATTTTTTCGGCAAAAATGAGTTTATAATACATTCATTTTTCATGGCATTTACTATTACTGCAGCAGTAAGTATGTTTTACCTATCCAAAAAATTCACAATTTGGTATATAGCTGCTGTATTTTTGCTAATAACAACTCCAATATTCGCAGTAACCTCTCATAATTTTATGCATGATCTTCCGGTGCTTGCATTTTTTCTTCTTTCAATTCTTACCTTTGTTAAAGGTGTTGACAATGACAAGAAATCCCTTTTGATTTTGTCAGGATTGCTCATTAGTCTAGCCTTTTTGACCAAATATAATGCCATCATTTTATTTCCGTTATTGATTGTCTATGCTCTTATGAAAAAAAAAGCAAAATATAGCTTATTTTTATTTATTCCATTGTTACTAATACTAGCATGGTCTGTGTTTGAATGGCACCAATATGGGAAGGTTCATAGTATCAACTTCTTTTTTAATTGGCATACTACAGATATCTTTTCTTCGAGCATACTCGCAATTATTTTTAATCTTATAATACCTTATGCCATTGCAAATCTTAGTTACATTGGCGGAGCTACTGTACTTTTTATTTTTTTAGTACATCCTTTCATCAAGCAAAGAAAGGATAAAGTATTATTACTCTCATTAATTCTAATTAATTCTTTATTTGCAATTTTTTTGTTTTTTAAGTCCGCAGAATTTATATCTGGCCAGTATAGTATCTTCCAGCTCAGCCTTCTTGTCCTATTCATGACTTCTTCATCTTTTTTTATTGTAAAGATGATTCAGTTCATTTCACTATCGATTTACGACCTGATAAAAAAAAGAAAGTATGAAAAAAATTCAGTAGATAAAATATTTCTTGGGTGCTGGTTTTTCTTGGGATTGATTTTTCACACATTCATTGCCGGAGGAAATGCAAGATACTTGATTATAATTCTGCCGCCTTCGATTTTATTATTTTTAATGATTATTGAAGAACATGCTAAGATATATAAGATAAAAACGCGCAGCATATCTTTTATGCTCATTGCTGCTGTAGCATTGAATGTTTTAGTAAGTCTAACAGTAAGCATTGCAGACTACCAATATGCTGAAGTATACAGGGACTTTGCTCAGAAGATGCCATACCAATACGCTGAATCTAGGATATTTTTTACAGGGCATGAAGGATTCAAATATTATATGGAGAAAAAAGGGTATATTTTCTATGATCCATATACTCAGGAATTGAAAAACGGTGACATAATCATTGTACCTAAAATTCCTGTACCTAGAAACTTAGATCACTTGAAAGATAATCTCATTTTATTAGATAAAATAGAGTACAATACATATTTTCCATTCAGAACAAATAACCCGCAGTCTCATGCAGGTTTTTATGTGTATGTTAATGGTCTTCTTCCATATTCATTCTCGAAGTTGCCATTAGAAGTCTTTGAAATATACAAATTTAAGAAAAATTAAAAGTAACTAATAAAAATGAAAAATGCAGGAGCCTATCTCTGCCTTCTGAAGCACTTGTACCTGCATTTAGGCAAAGTTTGCAGAGTAATCCAGCTATTTCTTGTATCTAATCGTCTTGTCATAAGAATCACTTCAAAATGCTTCACCAGTCAGGTCTTACGCTTACTCTCCAGACCTGACGAACTCTTGGCAGTCTTTATTAAACAGAAAGTTTTAAAAATTAATCTATTTTCCACGTTTGATTAAAGAAATTTAAAAAAGATGCTGGAGGATAAATTTTGACAAATGAAAAAGTAATAGAGATTAAACCTGAATTTGTTGATGAAAGGGGGGAAATTATAAATATCCTTAAAGAGTCTATAGTTCACGTTGCAATTATAACCTCAAAAGCAGGTTCTATCAGGGCTAATCATTACCATCCAAACCAGATTCAGCATGTGTATCTCATAAGTGGAAAATATGAAAGTGTATCAAAAAATCTTAAAGTAAAAAGTTCTAAGATAGAATCACAAATTATTAAACCGAGAAATTTGGTTATAACTCCTCCAATGGTTGCGCATGCAATGAGATTCCTTGAGGACTCTGTCATGCTTAATTTAACAACTGGTCACAGGGAACCTAATAAGTATTCGGAGCATACAAAAAAATACAAATTGATTTGAATTTAATATTATGAAAAATAAAATTCTAATTGAAGATATTAGGGCAATTGCAGAAAGCATATCGTCTGAGTCAAGAAAATTAAATGGTAAAACTGTGCTAATTACCGGAGGCGCAGGTTTTTTAGGCAAATATTTTATTCTAACTTTAGATTATCTTAATAAAAATGTTCTTGAAAAACCATGTAAAATAATTTCTATTGATAATTTTATAACTGGTTTAAATTATCCTATTGGGGAGAATTCTAATTTTAAAACAATAAAACATGATGTTTCAAAACCTATAAAAATAGATGATGATATAGACTTTATAATAAGTGCTGCTGGTATAGCCTCGCCAGAATTCTATAGAAAATTTGTTATAGAAACAATTGATGTTGCTGTTCTTGGAACTAAAAATATGCTAGAACTTGCAAAAAGAAAAAAAGTTGAAAGCTTCATATTTTTTAGTTCAAGTGAAGTTTATGGAGACCCAGATCCTCAATTTATTCCTACTCCAGAGACTTATTTTGGTAATGTTTCATGTATAGGACCAAGGGCTAATTATGATGAATCAAAAAGACTTGGAGAGACACTATGTATTAGTTACCGCCAAACCCATAAAGTTCCTGTCAAAATAGTTAGGCCATTTAATGTCTATGGTCCTGGAATGAGACTTGATGATTATCGTGTTATTCCTAATTTTATCTCAAATGTATTTAAAGGAAATTCTATCCCGGTCTATGGAACAGGGAATAATACAAGAACTTTTTGTTATGCAACAGATGCTTTAACTGGATTTTTTAAGGTTTTGCTTTCAGATTATAATGGAGAAGTTTTTAATGTCGGAAATGATAATAACGAGATTAGCATGTTAGCTTTGGCAAAAACAGTAGCTGATATTTTTGATAATAATGTAAAGATAGGATATGTGAGTGGGCCTATAGATGCTTATGCAGAAGCTGACCCAAAGAGGAGGTGCCCTGACTTATCAAAAATTAAGACAATGCTTGGTTACAAACCTAAAGTAGATATTACTACAGGAATAATAAGATTTATCAGATGGGCTATTGAAGAATTCAACATCAAATCCCCTCTTGCCTCAGTTATAAAGGATAAGGAAATTGAAACTAACTAGTATAAATGAATTGAATAATATTTAATTAGCCTCTTTTATTATTGCTTAAATAATTAATGGCTCAGGCAATGGTATTATGAACTTTACATTGGAATCTGCATATTTTTTTGTTTTCTTCAATATTTCTTCAGCAAAGTTCCAGGCAAGAATTAAGATATAATCTGGTTTCTTTATATCCAGGATCTTTGGACCTACAATTTGGATATGGGTTCCAGGCGAAAACAATCCCTGCTTTAGTTTATTTTCGTCTATTATATAATCAAGATGGTCTTTACCAATTCTGCAAAAATTAAGCAAAGTTGTTGATTTTGCAGGAGCACCATATCCTGCAATTTTTTTTCCTTCAATTTTAATAGCTCCGATTTTATCTGTTAATTTTTGTTTGACCCCATAAACTTTATCTGCAAATTTTTGGTACAATTTGAAATCCTCAACGCCTATTTTTTTCTCATGCATCAGGATTTGATTTACTGCTGGGTTGACATCAAATTTACCTTCGGATTTTTTGATAAAAACTCTCAAAGATCCACCATGCGAATCAACTCTTTGTGCATCGAACACTTCCATGTCATGTCTTTTAAAAAAGGTTGACAGTGAAGTTAAGGTAAAATAAGAAAGATGTTCATGATAGATATTATCAAAAGTCATCTTATTGATCATATCTACCAGATATTGAACTTCAACAACAAAAATTCCATCTCTTTTAAGCAGGGATCCTACATTTTTTGTAAATTCTAAAATGTTATCTACATGGGCAAAAACATTATTTGCTGTGACTACATCTGCATGTCCCTTATTCTCTATTATATTTTTTACAGTAGAGCCATTAAAGAAGTCATTTATTGTTTCAACGCCGTTCTGTTCAGCTAGTTTAGCTAGATTAGTGGCAGGTTCAACACCTATTGTTTTCAAACCACATTTTTTAAATCCATTGAGTAAAAGACCATCATTGCTCCCTATATCTACCGCCAGGGATTTTTCATTGAGATTAAAATCTTTTGAGATTTTCTCTGCCATGTTAGTAAAATGAATTTTAAATGTATCGGAAGTCGAACTAACATATAGGTAGTTTCTAAACATAAGTTCTGGAGAAACGACATAAGTTAATTGTACAAGCTTGCAGTCAGTGCAGAAAGTCAGTTCTAGTGGATACTCAGGCTCTTCTTTTTCTAAATTCTCTTTTGATAAGAAACTGTTTGCTAATGGAGACTTTCCAAGTGAAAGGAATTCCTTTAAATCACTATGATTACAGATTCTACATTTCATAATACAAGAATAAACGCATAATTTATAAATTCTTTGCATATAACTTATCATTAATTGCCTAAACAAAAAATATTCGTCCATTTCATGCAAATATTATTAAGTGAAAAAAATGAGAGGAAAAATGAAAAAAATGATAAATATTGGAATTATCGGGGTTGGGCACTTTGGTATTAATTATCTAAAAACTTTTAATCAGCTAGATAACGCCGTTGTAAGATGGATCTGCGCAGCAAATAATACCACACTTAATAGAGTAAGCCATCAACTAAATTTGCCATCTTCAATCAAAACCACAACAAATGATAAAGATATACTGGGCGATAAAAAAGTTGATGCAGTAGCAATAGTCACACCGGGTAGTACACATTATAAACTAGCCAAGGAAGCACTAATGTCTAATAAGCACGTTATCGTGGAAAAACCTTTAGCTTTTTCTTCTTATCAGGTTAAAGAATTGATTAAGATTTCAAATAAAAAAAGAAAAAAATTGATGGTTGGCCATCTTCACCGATTTAATCCTTGTTTTAATAAGCTGAAAGAGGATATCAAACGAGGAATTTTTGGAAGAATAAATTATATTCATTCTGTACATGCTGGGAATGGTCCAGTACGTAGTGATATGAATGCAATGTGGGATTTTTTTCCCCACACCGTATCTATCCTTTTGAATCTTCTTGAAGAACTGCCTATAGAAGTCAGCTCAAATGGTAAGTGCTTTTTAAATAAAGATATTGAAGATGTAGTTACTATAGATATGGTATTCCCTAACAAAGTTTTTTCGACAACCATGGTCAGTTGGCTTTATCCCATAAAGAAAATGGATATGACTATTATAGGTGAAAACCTCTATGCGACTTTTGATGATTATGGAAAAAATGGGAAGTTGAAATATTATAAAAATAAGCCACCGCTTGCTGAAAAAGATACTACAATGAAAAAATCAGGATATTATTTTCCTAGATTTAAAGACGGAAAACCATTAACCAGGCAACTACAGCACTTTTTAGATTGTATAAATTTCAATAAAGAACCTATCACAAATGGGGTTGAGGGATTAAAAGTAGTAAGTGTTTTGGAAGCAGTTCAAAAGTCTTTAAGGAGCAACGGAGCAAGAATTAAGGTTAAAATTCCGTAACTATGAAAATCTATACCAAACTAAGTTTTTGATGATTTCATCCAGAATTTGATTATATAAGGAATCATTTTTATTTCTTTCTTAAAAGTAAGAGCGGAGCTTTTTCCCTCTTTCCAATGAATGGGTATTTCTTTTATACGAATTCCTTTACGCAAGGCATGAATAATAATTTCAGTATCCCAAAATACACTTCTTCTTCTTGATTCATCTATCCCAGCTTCTCTGATGATTTGCAAGATTACTTCCCTTTTAAAAGCCTTAAATCCACATATATTATCTTTAAACCCAGTTCGAAAAAGCATCCTAATAAATGCATTATACATTTTACTTATTATATACCTACCTGGATCTCTTTTTATATTTGATTTTTTATGGTACCTATTTGGAATCACCATTCCATACCCATGCTCAAGCCAAAATATCATCTTACTTAAATGTTTCAAATCCATAGAAAGGTCCATATCAAGAAGAATAACATATCGGCCATTTAATAACTTAAAAGATTTTGCTAGATTTTCACGCCGAGATGGACCATCTTTATAAGAAACAAACCTTAGATTAGGATGCTTTTTGCTTTTAACTAATCTTTGTAATATCTTAGATGTTGTATCATTTGATCCATCATCTACTATTAGTATCTCAAATGATTTCTTGAACGAACGAATAATTTTTTCAACAGAATTTATTGTATTTACAATTATCTTTTCTTCATTGTACCCGGGGATGATAACTGACAATTCAATTTTTGGCATTTAGTCTCTTTAATTTTTCATTTTATTTTATATTTTTTCCATCTTTTAGTTGAAAGACTCATATCGACAGTCAAAGGCGGACCTTGATATTCATCTAATGTCATTTTATCAATATTTTTTGAACCAGCTAATAAGGCCAGTTCATACATACTAATTCTTTTTTTACCAACGATATGTATTATTCCCGTTTCCTTCTTTTTGTAAATATCGAATATGCCCTTGGCTACTTTATCACTGAGCAAATATGTTCCAAATCTATCTACAAATGCCTTTGGATATTTCCATTGCTCTTTTGTCACAAAATTAGTCCTGATAATACATGTATTTTTGTACTGCCTCACTACTAACTCCCCACATAATTTTGTAAGTGAATAATAATTTTTTGGAGATGGGATGTCATCTTCGGCATAGTATTTCTCTTTCTCTCCGGCAAAAACACATGCTGTAGACGTATAGATTAGATAACAATTATTATTCAATTCTTTTAGAGCATTTACTATATTTTGCGTGCCTTCGACATTAGTAAGCCATGCCTTTTTCTTATTTTCCTCGCATTCCCTTATACCAACCAATGCTGCCGTATGAATTAAAGCATCTGGTTTATAGCTCAAAATTATTTTATTGACCGAATTAGCATTAGTTATGTCCATCTCTGAATGGGTTGGGAAGAAAGCACCTTCAAAAACCTTTTTTAAGGATTTGCCCAAGGCACCTGTTCCTCCAGTAATCAATACTTTCATGGTCCTTTGTTTTGCAGAGGCGTATATAAAACTTGCTATAAGAGAATTAATCCGTCTTTTAAAAAAATCGAACAAGAGTCCTATAATTAGCGAAGTGGAGTGAGAGCGCAGCAGGATGCGGAGCGTATTAACTTCTAAATCTTATAAAAAGCATATCCCGAAGATTAAACAATGCCTCTTTGGCTATAAACCGCTTCACATACATCAAGATTTAGAGAATTTTTTAAAGAATTTTTGAAAAATAAAACGCAATCTCAATTTATTTTTTTTGTAAATCCTGATGGCTATGTATATAAATAAACTCACAACTAAAATATATACTGATTGTTCTGGCCATATCAAATTAAGAGTGTAATTTGTCCTTGAAAATGGATATAATAAGCGAGTTCCAATTATGGTAAAATGTTTCATAGTAATATCAGATAAAAAATGGCTTAATGCACCTGTGTTGAAAAATATGATAGTCTTGATTTTGCTATACCTAAATAAAGGAGCTATAAGTATGCTTGCTAAGAGTAGCACTATTGGAGTATGGAATGGGGTGGTTGAAATCTGTAACGGCATTCCAAAATGAAGAGTAATTAAATTTGTTTTTGACAAAAGGTCCGGTGTTAAAGCCCCTAACACTACTAGGCTCTTTTTCTTTATATTAAACAATTCAGCTAATATTAGCCCTATAACAAGATGGCTCATTAAGTCAGGCATCTTCAAATCCCCTCAATGTAAGTTTCCATTCTTTAAAGAATAAAATCAGAAAAATTAACAGAGCAATTACTGAAATACCATACAAGAAATAATTATAGTCATAATTATGGTAGTCAATTAATTCTATAACTCCGTCTTTCCTAAAATTAAGATAAACGACTGTTTCTCCTAAAACAGGCTTTTGAACATTAGAACCAATGACTTTAAGACTTAAGTTGCCAGTATCAAAATAAAAATGATCTTGGCTCACATTGTAAATCTTTACCATCCTTTCTGATATGAAATTGCCATGTTTTTCTGGGTCTTCTATATAATTCTTTACGGTAAATCCTTCCTCACTTTCGTAAGTGTTTCTCACATTCTCAAACAGCAAAATACTTACCAATAGAATAAGCAACAGAAAATACCAAATACAATTAAAGATTTTCAAAGTTTTTTTCATATTCTCTTTTTAATGCTTGATTATGCCGTTCATTTAAAAAACCTCTTCTCAAACGGTATCTTTAAGTCAAGTGGAAAAACGTAGTTTGTTGATTAATTAATAAGTATGTAGTTGCCAGAAGGTATATTTTGGTGATATCAAATGACAACTAAACCTACCTACTGGCAAAGATATGATAAAATCTTTAAAGTTTTCTCCAACAAGGTACCCCTACCCCACACTATATTTTATGTACTAAGAAAGATATTATATTTTGATTTTTCTTTAAACTATTGAGTAATCCCCACACTCAAGTAATGTGGTGCCCTATAAGATAACGAGTCTTATTATCTCTCTTTTTTCATACTTTCCAAGTAACCTAAAAGCATGTCCCTTTTTTTAATGTCAGAATTATAAAGATTTTTTGACTCGTTAGGATCATTCTTCAAATTAAACAAAGATGAGTTAAGCTTGTAATCAGGATCACTTAGATTAACCACTATAACTTTCCAATCACCATCATATAATGCCCTTAAAGTAGCCTCTCCTATCTCGGGCCTTCCATAGTCTTCAGAGATCACAAAATTATCCCTCTTAAAATTCCCGTTTCCCCTTAGTAGAGGAAGAAGACTTATACCGTCAATTTCATCTTTTGCATATTCTATATCAAGAAAGTCTAATACTGTTGGAAAGATATCCACAAGGCTTACCCGTTCTTCCACTCGTTTTGGGGAGAATTCTGGATAATAAATAATCAGAGGGACATGTAAAAGTTCTTCAAACATTGTGCTTGCATGCAGAAATCCTCCATGCTCGTAGAATTCCTCTCCATGGTCTGCTGTTATAATTACTATAGTATTATTCATTAGCCCTAATTCACCCAGCCTTTCAAACAATTTTCCAAGATTGTAGTCCAAATAAGCTAGACCTCCATCATAAAGATTAGTTGTGTAATCAACAATTTCATCAGGCACATATTCGTACCTTCTTTCAGCAGTAACTTCAACAGCATTATCTACTAAATCGTAATCATAATCTTTATCTGTGAACTTATACATAAACTCTTCCGGAAAATAATAAGGGTGATGCAAATCTACGTAATTTACAAACAAATAGAAAGTTTGATCTTTATTTTTATCCAGCCATTTAAAAATTTTTCCATTTATCTCCTTTGCTGTTCTGTCTCCAAAAGAGGTTGATCTTTCTATTATGTCCGAAAATAAGGCAATAAAAATGCTCCTTATATCAAATTTAGTATATTGATTCTCGTACTCAAAAAAATCCACTCTTTCATCATAACTCATCATTCCTTGTGCTATTCCGTACCTCGACTTTATGTATGTATTCGCAGTTATTCCCGATGTTATAAACCCTTCATCCTTTAGAATTTCTGGTAATAAAGTTTCTTCTTCTCCAACAAATTGGTTTTTTTTTGATGTCCCATGATTGAAAAGGTATCTGCCAGTAAAAAGTGATGTATGAGAAGGTAAAGACCATGTAGAAGGTACAACAGCATTTTCAAAGACTACAGATTTTTTTGCTAATTCATTAAGATTTGGAGTGGTATTTAGGTCATATCCATAAGTAGTGAGGTGATCTGCCCTGACTGTATCTAACACTATTAACAAGATGTTAGGGGATCCCCTAACAGATTCGTCTGATTTTAATACCGGAGTCTTATTAATAATATAGATATCTAAAAGAAATGAAGATAAGATAAATACAAGCACTATAAAAATGTAATTCTCTAAAAGTTTTTTTGTTGTTTTTTTATTGAGAAAATCGATAGTCTTAAGCACAAGTTTTTTGCCTTTAAATAGGGTTAAAACAAATATTCCAATAGATAACGCTAAAGCTCCTAAATTAAATTTAATAGATAAGAAATCACTAAAAGTATGGTTTATCAAGAATATCCTATTTATCAAGACTAATAAATAAAAGAATAAGGCAAATGATACTGCGCCAGAAAAATAGAAAGTATAGAGTGTTTCAAATGAAAATTTTATTTTTGTGATTTTCATAAAAAGTTGCAAAAATATTAACAACAAAAAGAAGAGTATAGTAACGATAATTATAGATGAGGATAATGTCTGGTAAAATTCAAACCATTGAAAACTCCATACTGATATCTTTGCTATGACATCCACTGTCCCCATCAATAATCCAAGCAAAAATCCTGTAATAATGACCAACTTCAAGTGATTTAGTATTTTCATTATTTAATAACACCGCATAAATTTGTCATCATATTGAGAAGTAAAAAAATGTTGGCAATCTATAAAAAGATTTAAATTTGAAGAATTTAGCTTTTGATCGTGACTAAATTGCATTTTAATAGCACCGAGATGTTTCCTAATTGGGGATTATTGATTAATTCTTAGTAATAAGTTTTGAAAATGCTTTTTTAATAGGCTTCCAAAAATATTTTATGGTAAAAGCTCCAACTGCTGAAAAAAAAGCGACAATAAACGGCCAGATTGTATTCAAAATTACTCCACCCGTGTTGGGATCTAAATAAGCTAATGCATTGCTTCCCAGCAAAATAGCCATCATAAGGTTCATAAAGAAAATCAAATGCTTTTTTTTCATTTTTTCCATCCTTACATCCAAATAGTGAAATATACGCTGTTTTTAAACTTTTCGTTTAAGCTGGCTTCAGTGAAAATTGGGCTTATCCTCTGTTTAAGCAGATAAAGGAGCGATGCTATGCACAGTTCTTGGAAAGAAAAAAGAATATAAGGTTTGTTAGTGGTGGAGCAAATACTGCGGACTAAAGTCAGTGAGGTTTCTTTAACAGGCGAGCCCTAAACATTTTGGATTCTTACTTGTAAATGGACGCAGTCTCTTTCCAATTCCAGAATTTAGAGTCATTGCTTTCATCTTATGCTGTTTAATATTTTCCTTAATGCTTTTTTAGTCAATTTTCTTGGGTTATTCTTAACCCTGTCTGGATTAAATCCATTTTTTATTATTATCTCTATATCTTCATCTGTTTTGATTCCTAATTTGCTTAATTTCGTTTTCAATCCTATTTCTTTCATTAAATTTGTTATTTTTTTGCTTGCTTCTTCAGTATTCTTAGCGCCAATTAAATTGGAAATTTCTTTAATGATATCTCTAACGTAATCAATCCCTCTTTTGTCCAATAAGTCTTTTTCTGTGACTTTTGAATTGTATTCTAACATTTTGGCAAGTGTTAACGCTACTGCGTGTCCATGAGGGACACTGAAATAAGAGGTTATTGGGTAAGATATAGCATGGCATGCGGTTGTTTTAGAGATATTTATTGCTTTTCCGGCCAAATGTGCCGCTTTTGCCATTGCTTCTCTTGATTCCTCAGAAGTATTGCCAACATCCTTAGGAAGATATTTGATTGTTAGTTTAATTGCTTCTTTTGCATGTTTTTTTGATTCCTTAGTTGAGTTAATGCTCCAACAAGACTCTATTGCTTGTGAAAAAGCGTCTATACCACTTGAAGCAGTAAGACTTTTTGGCAAACTCATTGTAAACTGTGGGTCTACAATTGCATAATCCGGAAGAATAAAATAATTTTCTAATGAATATTTTATTTTATCTATATAAATAACTGCAAAATGTGTTGCTTCACTTCCTGACCCAGCAGTAGTAGGGATGGCAATCAAGGTATTTCCTTTATTTTCAATATTTTTTCCTTTTTTGATGTATTCTATCGGTTCTTCAATATTAGCGGCAAAAAGATTGATAGATTTTGCAATGTCAATAGCGCTTCCTCCACCCACGGCAATAACAAAATCACATTTATTTTTCATAAAAATCTTAATGCCTTTCTTGATATCAGTAAGTTTTGGGTTTACATCAAAATCATGGAAATGAACTACGTTATAATTTGTTAAAATTACATCTAAAATAGCTTTTGCTCCGGATTTTTCATAAGAATTTTTTCCTGAAACTAAAAATATGTTCAAAGGATGGTGCCTAGATAATATATTTTTTAAATTGTTTATAGAATTAAATCCTATATACTCTTGTTGCAACATTTTAATCCTGAATAAATTTCATGAAATCCTCCTTATTTTCTATTGGTGTTGATGTAGGCCTTCCCAAATCCTTTCTTGCGCCTTTATTTACTTTTATTTCAAGAAGGATGGGACCATCAATATTTTTTATTTTTTTAATTATTTTTATGGTTTCTTCTTTAGTTTTCGCGGAAAATGCATCTGCATAGCCATTTGCTTTGGCAATTGCAGGAATATGTATATTATCTGCAGATGTAGGCTGACCGCCAACAGAGTCGTGGGAAAAATTGTTAAATATGATATGCTTAAAGTTTTTTGGTTTTAAGGAGCCTATTGTGGAAAGGGCTCCCATGTGCATTATCAATGCACCGTCTCCATCAAAACAATAAACCTGCCTGTCTGGCTTTGTAATTGCTATTCCAAGCGCTATTGAGGAAGAGTGCCCCATGCTTCCAACTGTCAAAAAATCTTTTTCGTGCCCTTGCTTATTTGAATCCCTTAATTCAAACAATTCCCTTGAAGTCATTCCAGTTGTGGATACAATTATGCTGCTTTCTTCAAGCAAAGGTATGATTGCTTCCATTGCCCCTTCCCTGTTAAGTCCGTAATTAGTTTCTTTTTTATCTTTTAATTCATATTTTTCGAATGTGTTTCTTTTGACAACAATTGCGTATGGAGATTTTTCATTTTTCATATGAATTATTGCATCTTTTATTGTTTCTTCAAAATTATCATTTAATATTTTATAAGGTATTTGCATAGTTTCGAGCATTCCCAATGTAATCTTTCCCATTTTAACATGTTGCGGCTCATCTTTAACTCCGGGTTCCGCCCTCCACCCAATTAGAAGAAGCATTGGGATTGAATAAACTTCCTTGTCGGTCAGGGATGTCAATGGGTTGATTGCGTTGCCAAGCCCTGAGTTTTGCATGTACACTAATCCAGGCTTTCCTGTGGCTAAATAATGACCTGCAGCAAGTGCAATTGCATTTCCTTCATTAGCTGCAATGATGTTATTTTTTTTAGGAGTATTATCTGTAATATAAGCACAGAAATCCTTCAACAAAGAATCAGGCACACCAGTAAAGAAATCAATTTCATTTTTCATTAATATTTCATAGAACAATTTACAATTTACCATTATAATTCAACCGACAAAGGGAAATTTTGCTGCATCAATGGTTTTGCTTCGCTCTAATAATCTTGTATGTATTGCTTCCAGGAGTCCTGGCTTTAGTATACCTTGCCTTATTGCAAGCGTTGTCCATGAGGGGCAAAAGGGATCTTCCCTACGCTCACTATAATTGTGTGGATTCATATTTTGAACAATCAGTCCTGTAGCATAATCTATTCTTGAATAAGCTGACCTTGTTGCGCATCCGCCCATGCATAAATCATTTGCACTTAAATCGCATCTTTCTGGCGAGCATACATATGTGCCATGGCCACTGGCAAATTCTTTCCTGTACTTAGTTAATTTTTCGCCATCTGCAATGACCTTTAATGAAAAATCTTCCTCAAAAATATTCCCAAAAGTGTATCTGTCGGTTTCGCTTCTTCCAGGGGACTCTGAACAGGATGTTACATCTCCATTTGCTCTTATGTGCAATCCAGACCTATTTCGATTGCATGTCTTATCATAAGTAAAGGCTGACCAAGGTTTCCATTTAATTCCAAAATGTGCTTCATCGATGCGAGCAAGTAGGTTGTATAAGACATGTACATGAGGTGAGTGTATTCCTGCTTCTTGATCCTGATTCGCAGCATTGCCGCAATAATGAATTGGCACAATTGAATGGTCAAATCCATTTCTCATAACCCACATGTGTAAATCAACCATTCCATCAAAAGTTGTATGGTCTAATACGGAATTGACAACAAGCCTAAGCCTCGGATCCCTTCCATATCCAGCTTCCATAAGATTTTGGTAACCTCTCTGCATTTTTTGGAATGCTCCTACTTGATTGACTTTAAAGTCCTGCAGCTCTGGAATTAATGTGTCGCCTTTTGTGCATAAGCCTATTTCGTATGCTGCAAATCTTTTTGCAGTTTCTGGGGTTATTAATGCAACATCGTCAAAGGTAAGAATTTTTGCTTCTTTTCCTTTTTTTGCATAGACATCCCTTATCATCCCTACAATTCTAAAGAAATGGTCGCCTGCGCCCTTTTGCATCCCCAA
>JAGVXT010000035.1 GCA_018303655.1 Candidatus Woesearchaeota archaeon | reverse complement strand
TGTTTTGCCTCCCATGGTTTGTGCCTCCTTCTTCACAAACCACCCATTACTTAGTTACGTTATTGAGGAATTATATAAGAATTGTGCAACACAGCAAAAAAATACAAATATTTAAATACCAATATATCGTCCCCGATATAGCGGAAGCGATACATATGATGACCGGCTATTTGAGACTAATTGTAATGAAGACATTGTCAAATAAGAAGCTATCCGGCTATGATCTGATAAAGCAAATAGAGAAAGACACAGGCACATGGAAGCCAAGCTTTGGCTCTATTTACCCATTACTTGAGAAGCTGCTGAAGGAAAAGTTTGTCGAGCGTGAGAAGCATGGAAGAAAGAAGCTGTATTATCTGACAAGCGAGGGGAAAAAGCAGCTTTTAATAATTGATAGGAGCAAGAATGCAATGGTTGACAAGCTGATTGCTCATTGGAATGCATTTGGCAAAATAACTGACAGGAGAGAGCTTGGATTCATGCTGGAGATACTCAATAGTTTGAAAAAAGGCCATCTTCCGTTCAAGGAATTAAATCCTGAATTAAATGAGTTCAGGGCAACAATGTTTGAGCTCTATTCAAAGGGGAAAGACAGGAAAAAAATGAAGGCAGTGCTGAAAGGCACTGTTAAAAAACTGAAGGCAATCAAATGAAAAAGAGCATTATAAAGCTGGAAAATGTGTGGAAAATATACGAAATGGGAGAAGTAAAGGTTAAAGCTCTTCAGGGACTGGATCTTGATGTAAAGGAAGGCGAGTTTTTGGCCATAATGGGCCCTTCAGGAAGCGGAAAATCAACTGCTGTAAATATGATAGGATGCTTGGATGTGCCATCAAAAGGAAAGATAATGCTGGACAATCATGACATATCAAAACTAAGCGAATCTGACCTTGCCCAGATAAGGGGCAGAAAAATAGGATTCATATTCCAGCAATTTAATTTGATTCCGACATTGACAGCGCTTGAAAATGTGGCTTTGCCGATTGTATTTCAGTCAGTTGACAGGGAGACAAGAACAAAAAGAGCTACTAAGCTGCTCGAGATTGTGGAACTGGGCGACAGAATGGAGCATAAGCCTGCAGAATTAAGCGGAGGGCAGCAGCAAAGAGTTGCAATTGCAAGGGCATTGGCAAACGACCCTGAAGTGATTTTAGCCGATGAGCCGACAGGAAACCTGGACTCAAGCACCGGTGAAACTGTCATGGGCTTTCTGCAGAAGCTTAACAGAAAAGAAGGCAAAACAATAATCTTGGTCACTCACGACAAAAATGTGGCAAAGCATGCCGACAAGATTGAATTCCTGAAAGACGGCAAGGTTATAAAATCTTTGAGGAGGAAAGGTGATTAAAATGAGAATGTTTTTTGTTATATTTGTTTTGCTTGCAATGGCTGCAACATTTGCAGGCGCTGCTGTAAACAGCGTTTACTACGGGGACAGCCCCAGGATTGATGTAGACCTTGCAAGCCAGGACCCTGACCCTGTGGAGCCCGGCAGGATTGTGGAGGCGAGCTTCAAGCTTGACAACAGGGGAGTGCTGGCTAATGATGTTGTGTTTGAGATAATACCAGAATATCCATTTTCAATATTGCCCGGGGAAGGCGCTGTGAAGAATGTCGGCACTTTGGGAACCGCGCAGGACACTGCCCGAAGCGTTTTTGTGAAGTACAAGCTAAAGGTTGACCAGAATGCTGTTGACGGCAACCAGGAGATTAAAATAAGGTACAAAAGCAGCGATTCAGAATCATGGGCAACAATTGACAATATCACCATAAAAGTGCAGTCAAAAGAAGCCATACTTTCGGTTGAGAAATTTGCAGCAGTGCCTGAGGCTGTTGCTCCAGGTTCAAAAACAAGACTGGCTGTAAGCTTGAAGAATCATGCAAATTCCCTGCTGAAGGACATAAAGGTGACATTGGACCTTGGAAAGAGCGGCGATGAGGAAACTCCGTTTGCTCCTGTCGGCTCGACTAATGAAAAGGTGATACCGTTTATTGATGCGCAGGCCTTATCGGCTCTTGAATTCAATTTAATTGCCGACCCTGATGCAAAATCAAAGGTTTACAAGGTGCCGTTAAAACTGCAATATTCAGATGTGCTTAACAAGAATTATTCAAAGACCTTGATTGTTGCTTTGGTTGTTGGAGTTGAGCCTGACATATCCGTATATGTGGACACAACCTCTGTCTACACTGCAGGCTCAACAGGCGATATAAGCGTCAAGATTGTCAACAAGGGCCTTAGCGATTTAAAGTTCCTTAATGTAAAGCTTGACAAATCCGAAAAATACAAAGTTTTGTCTCCATATGAGGTGTACATAGGGAACATAGACTCTGATGACTATGAAACCGCTGATTTCAAGCTGAGCATTGAAAAGACAAAGGACAAGAAACTGCTGCTGCCCATTGTAATTGAATACAAGGATGCAAATAACCAGGAGTATACAAAAAATATGAATATTGAGCTTACGCTTTATACAAAATCTGAGGCCAAGAAACTTGGATTAGTTGAAGGAAATGGAACCAGCTGGGTTTTAGTTGCAGTAATTTTGCTTGCTGCGGGATTTTTTGCCTACAGGTACTGGAAAAAGCGCAGGAAATAAATTTTTCAAGCTTAAGATGCTGAAGGATTATTTCATTTATTCTGTAAGGAACCTGAGAAACAGGGGCCTCAGGTCATGGCTCACCATGATCGGAATATTCATCGGAATAGCTGCAGTTGTTTCCCTGATTGGGCTTGGAGAAGGGTTAAGGATAGCCATCATGTCACAGTTTGGATTTCTCGGGCCTGATGTTTTAAGCGTGCAGGCATCAGGGTTGGCTTTTGCAGGTCCCCCAGGGACTGGGGTTGTAGAGCCGCTGAGCGATGAGCTGGCTGATAAAATCCGGAAAGTCAATGGTGTAGAGGCTGCATTTAACAGATATATAAAATCCGGCACCCTTGAATTTAACGACAAGCAAAATATCGGGATTGCGGCATCTTACCCTGAAGGCGAAAACAGGAAGATCTTTGAAACCATGATCAACCTAAAGGCAGAAGATGGAAGGCTGCTGAAAGACAGCGACTCAAGAAAAACTGTTTTGGGGAACAATTTCAAAAATGAAGATATTTTTGGAAAAGGGATAAGAAGCGGGGACAAGGTTTTGCTCAACGGCATTGATTTCGAGGTTGTGGGAATTCTTGAAAAGAAAGGCAGTTTTATTTTTGACAGCGTGGTGCTGATGAACGA
Source organism: Candidatus Woesearchaeota archaeon (assembly GCA_018303655.1). GTDB lineage: Archaea > Nanobdellota > Nanobdellia > Woesearchaeales > GW2011-AR4. Next base: position 32,387 of record JAGVXT010000035.1, on the reverse strand, counting down.
GCAGACCATGATAGATGATATTGGGATTGTGAAAGAGGAAGTGAATGTGATAGCTGTCAAGATTGAGGATGTGGCAAGAGCAGATGAAATCAAGGGGAATATAGAAAAGCTTCTTAGAAAAGAAAGAGGCGTAAAAAAAGGCGAGGAGAATTTCCAAGTGCAGAGCCCGCAGCAGACGCTTGAGGCATTGAATTCCACTTTGTTTGCTGTGCAGCTTTTTGTCTACATAATCGCCGCAATATCGCTTGCTGTAGGGGGAATTGGGATAATGAACACAATGTACACCTCTGTGCTCGAAAGAACAAAGGAAATCGGGATTATGAAATCAATTGGGGCAAAAAATTCCGCAATATTCACAATATTTTTTGTAGAATCCGGATTGTTGGGTATGGTTGGCGGAGTAATAGGAATAATTCTTGGGATGATATTTGCATTCGGGCTTTCTGCAGCAGGCCGCGCATTTCTCGGCTCTGAGCTTATCCAGGCAAGCATAAGCCCTTTTCTTGTGATTGGGGCCTTGATGTTTTCATTCATGCTGGGAACTGCTTTTGGCGTGCTTCCGGCTTACCAGGCATCAAAACTCAATCCGGTAGACTCGTTAAGGAGCGCAAAATGAGGATTGATGAAATAAAGTATTCAATACAGCATGTAAGAAAAAGAAAACTGAGAAGTGTGCTTACAATCCTTTCCATATTGATTGGAATTGCAGCCGTGTTTGCATTATTGAGCTTTGGAATAGGCATTCAAAATTATGTCAACACGCTTGCTGACGAGTCAGGAAGGGACAAGCTGTTTATACAGGCAAGGGGGATTGGGGCGCCGGGAACTGATGATAATTTTTTCCTGACAAAAGAGGATGTTAATTTTGTAAGCAAGGTAAAAGGCGTTGATGAAATTGTTGGAATGTATTTCGCAGCTGGCGAGATTGAATTTGATGACGTGAGGAAGTTTTACTTTGTTTCCGGAGTTGACACAAGCAAAGTGGATTTTGTTGAAGAGACCTTTGCAATATCAATATTCAAGGGCAGGGGGATTAAGGAAGGAGATTTGGACAAAGCTGTACTGGGTTACAATTACCAGTTTGATGACAAGGTATTTGGCAAAGGAGTAAAGCTTGGGGACAAAATCCGCATTAACAGCGATCCTTTTGAAGTTATAGGATTTTATGATGAGATTGGAAACCCGCAGGATGATGCAAATGTTTACATAACAAAAGAGTCGTTTGAGGAGCTGTATCCTGACAAAAAGGACAAGTTTGGGTTCATAATGCTCAGCTCCCAAAATGGAATAATTCCAAAAGAGCTTGCCGAAAGGATAGAGGAAAAACTGAGAAAATTCAAAAATGAGGATAAAGGCAAGGAGAATTTCTTTGTGCAGACTTTTGAGGACGCGCTTGCAACCTTTACAACAATAATAAATGTTATTAATGGTGTGTTGGTTTTGATAGCGCTTATTTCATTGGTTGTTGCCTTTGTCAACATAATGAACACGATGTACACGGCGATAATTGAAAGGACAAAAGAGATTGGAGTGATGAAAGCTGTAGGGGCAAGGAATAGCGATATTCTGCTTATTTTCGTGTTTGAGTCGGGATTTCTTGGATTGATTGGAGGCTTGCTGGGGGTGATTTTCGGCTACATAGTTGCAAGCATAGGTGGAGGGATTGCAGCTGCAAACGGATTTGCCTTGCTAAAGCCGGAGTTTCCTGTTGTTTTGATAATTAGCTGTTTGCTGTTTTCGTTTCTTGTAGGAGCTGCAGCAGGATACTTCCCTGCAAGAAGGGCATCGAAGCTGAAGCCTGTGGATGCGCTGAGGTATGAATAGAAAGTAAGTTTCTCACTTCTTGTGCATCTTCCTCATCTCTTATTTCAGAATCTTGCCCCAAATACAATTACATTCTTCTCGAAAACCGATAAATTTAAATAAATGTAATTGTATACTCAATTATATGAACATTGTAAAGCATAAGGATTACCATTACCTGGCACATTCTTTCAGGAAAGAAGGAAAAGTTGTGCACAGGGAAAAATACCTTGGAAAAGAAATCCCGGAAAACATAGAGGAAATCAGGGAAAAATTCATGTATGAATGCATGGAAGATGTGATAAAAAAGCTGAAAAGCATAAAAAATAATTTCCGGAAGGAATGGAAAAAATACCCAAATTCCGTAAAGAAGGAAATGCTTATAGACTTGTCCATATCCTTCACCTACAACACAAATGCTATTGAAGGCTCCACAATCACTCTTGAAGAAACAGAAGATATCATTAAAAACAAGATTGCGCCCAACAAGCCATTAAGAGATGTGCAGGAAACCATAAACCATTCAAAAGTTTTTTTCAAGGCATTAAACGAAAAGAAGGAATTGTCCAATAATCTGATAATGCAATGGCATGAAGAGATTTTCAGGGACACAAAGTCAGACATTGTAGGAAAGCTGAGAGACTATCTTGTGAAAGTCGGCAGCTATATTGCTCCTGACTGGCAAGACTTGAATAAGCTGATGAGGGAATTCATTGAGTGGTACGATAAGAGCAAAAATACCATGAACACTGTTGAGATTGCGGCAAGAGCACACTATAAATTTGAGAAGATTCATCCGTTCGGGGATGGAAACGGAAGGGTAGGCAGATTAATAATTGCATATGTATTAAAGAGAAACAAATACCCACTGCTGATAATTGAGTACAAGAGAAGGAAATCTTATTACCATGCATTAGACAAACCTGAAAATGACTTCGTTAATTTCTTTCTGAGAAGGTACATGGGTGCTCATAAGAGATATGTTAAGTAGAGGTGACTACAAAAAATAAGGTGTGGTCACCCAAGGAGTTTATTTCCCCTTGTGCATCTTCCTAAGCTCTTCCTTCAGCATTTTGCCCATTGTGTTCTTTGGCAGCTGCTCGAGAAATTCGACAAACTTCGGCTTTTTGAAAGAGGCAAGCTTTTCCTTGCAATAAGCAATAACTTCATCATCTGTTAATTTAGAATTTGGATTTAAAACAACATAAGCTTTGACGGACTCTCCAAATTCCTTGTCAGGAACGCCTACAACAGCGCATTCCTTGACTTGAGGCATTGATTCAATGACATCTTCAATCTCGCGGGGATAAATGTTTATTCCCCCGGATTTTATGACGTCTTTTGACCTTCCGATGATGTAAATATAGTTTTTTTCATCAATCTTGCCCACATCTCCTGTAACAAACCAGCCGTCTTTGAAAACTTCCTTGTTGTATTTGGGCTTGTTCCAGTAGCCGCTAAAAACATTAGGGCCTTTAATCAAAATCTCGCCTTCTGAATTAACAGGAACATCATTATAATTTTTATCTGTTATTCTGACCTTGACTCCGGGAAGGCAAGGGCCGACAGAGCCGGGAATTCTTTCACCATCATATGGATTGCTAAAATTCATCATTGATTCTGACATGCCTGCCCTTTCCAAAATTTCATGGCCAAATGCTTTCTTAAGCCTGTAAAACAATTCCCTTGACAAAGGAGCAGAGCCTGAAACAAAAAGCCTCATTGACGATAAATCATACTTTTCAAGCCCTTCAACCTCAAGCAGTTTGAAGTACATTGTCGGAACGCCCATGAACAAGGTTGCTTTTCTTTTCTGTATTGTTTCAAGTACTTCTTCTGCAACAAATTTCTTCCTCAAAATCGTGAAATTTCCAACATACAATGAGCCGCACAATGCAACTCCAATGCCATGAATATGGTACAAAGGCAAAGTCAAGAGAAAAACATCGTCCTCTGCCCATTTCCATGCCTGAGCAAGGGCCTTGACATTTGAGGCTATGTTTGTCTGGTTCAAGGCAGCTCCCTTTGGCTTGCCCGTTGTGCCTGAAGTATAGAATATGATTGAATGATCCTCGTCTTTTATTATTGTTGAAGGCTCTTTGTCAGGGGCTTTTTTTGTCATTTCATTGAAATTATGGGCATTTTCCGCATTGCCGTCAACAATAATCACAAGCTTTAGCTCCGGAAGCTTTGGCTGGACATTCCTGACAATCGCCAATCTTTCCATGTCTGTGATTACTGCCTTGGCGCCGGAATCATGCAAGATATGGTGGATTTCCTGCTCCTTGAAGTTGATGTTCATGGGAACTATAATGCTGCCATTCTTGAAATTGCCCATAATAGAAGAAACAAGCTCCAAACTGTTTGGCATAAACTGCGCAACTCTGTCGCCTTTGGTTATTCCAATTTCTTGAAATGCATTGGCAACTTTATTTGTCTGCAAATCCAGTTCCTTGAAAGTTACCCTTTGGTCCTCAAACTCAATTGCAACCTTGTCAGGCAATCTTTGAGCTGTCTGCTTGAATAATGCTGATATTCCCATTAAAGTTCACTCTCAAGCAATTTTAAGCGGTTTGTATTTAAAATTAATCCTAAAGTGTATTGTGGAGAATATATTTACCATATGGAAAATTAGACCTGAACATTATCTTTTAAATCCACTTTGTTTTTTGGCCTTTTCTTAGGGCACATCAAATTTTCCATAACTGCACAATCTTCAGGTGATCCTATTGCTGTAAGGTAATGGATTCTTCTGTGGGATATGTACTTAATTTCAGGCAATAAACCTCGTTCTTCTGCTATATCAAATGCACGCCCATACTGTCTTGCGTCAACAAACGCTCGCATGGCAGATTCATAATAGGCTCTAACTCTTCTTATTCTCCCTTCTGTCGTTGCACTATCAGCCAAACTTATATGAGATTCTGCGGCTAAAACTGCAAAAGGATATGAATAATCCCCATTTCTATACCCAGCTGCTTCACCTACTAACATACATAATCCATCGTCCATGGCCAAAGTTAATACTGACCATTTTTAAATTTTTTCAAGAAAAAATAAGCCTCCGAAGGGATTTGAACCCTCAACCTGCGCTTGTCTCATGGAATACGAGAGCGCCGCTCTACCAGATTGAGCCACAGAGGCAAGAATCAGTTTTATTTAATCACTTTTAAAATTTCTTCTTTTGAGCTGAACTTCTTCTGGCACTCGAAGCAAACAGCATGAAGCTTGCCATTTCTGTCTTTTACATGGGTGCCTAGGATTTTGCCCAAAAATGTTGTGTCAATTGACTTGCTGCAAATAGAACATTTCATTTTAAGTAAAGATTTTTTATTGTTTTTATAATTCTTTTTGTTTGATTTTTACATAATATTTAAAAACTATAGTTATTTTTATTGTATTATGCAGTGTATTTTAACAAAGCACCAAACAAAGCAGTTTTTCTAGTGGCTTTTATTTACGCACATTTCCAAAAAAATGACACGAATAGCTATTGTTGACAACGAGAAGCTGAAGGATGCGCAGCAAAAGCTGCACATACAAAGCATTTGCCCTGTCAACCGCACAGGCAAGGAGTGCATCAAGATAATTGATGACAAGCTTACAATAGATGAGCATCTGTGCACAGGATGCGGGATTTGCCCAAAAGCCGCACCTAATGCAATAAAGATAATCAATCTGCCCGAAGAGCTGAAGACAAATCCCATTCACCGCTATGGGGAAAACAAGTTTGTGATTTATTCATTGCCAACCCCTGCTTTTGGCAGGGTTACCGGAATTCTTGGAGTCAACGGAATCGGCAAATCAACTGCAATCAAGATACTTGCTTCCGTGCTAAAGCCGAACTTAGGAAATTGGGAAAGGCATGAAATTGATTATGATGAGCTTATATCATTTTTCAAGGGAACTGAAGCCCAAGGTTTTTTTGAGAAAGTAAAAAAAGAGGAGATAAAGATAGCGTACAAGCCGCAGCAGGTTGACCTGATTCCAAAAACAACAAAAGGAAAGGTTATTGATTTGTTAAAAAAAGTTGATGAAAAAGGCGAATTAAAAAAGATTGCAAATGAATTACAATTAAATGAAATTCTAAATAATGATATTTCAGAAATTTCAGGAGGAGAGCTGCAGAGGGTTGCAATTGCAGCAACTGTGCTGAAAAATGCAAACCTGTATATTTTTGACGAGCCGACAAGCTATCTGGATATCAAGCAGAGAATAAACATCAGCAAATTTATCAAGTCATTAATTAATGAAAATAACGCTGTTTTGGCTGTGGAGCATGACCTTATAATTTTGGACTACATTGCTGATTTTGTTCATTTGATGTACGGCAAAGAAGATGCTTACGGGATTGTAAGCGGGATAAAGCCTGTAAGGAATGGGGTAAATGTTTATCTTTCCGGCTACATAAAAGAAGAGAATGTAAGGTTCAGAGACTCAACAATCAGGTTTGCTGAAAAGCCTCCAATCAAGAAGAAGCACATTAAAGAAGTGATTACATCGTGGAATGCTGTTGAGAAGAAGCTTGGCAATTTTGCATTGAAAGCGCACAAAGGGGCAGTGCATAAGAACGAGATTATCGGAATTCTTGGCGAGAACGGAATTGGAAAAACAACCTTTGTCAAGATACTTGCAGGGGCTTTAAAGCAGGACGATGGAGAGATAACTCATAAAGTAAAAGTAAGCTACAAGCCGCAATATCTTGAAGTGTCAGATGCTTTGGTTGTTGATGTTTTAAAGACAGCTTTCAACAAATATGAAAACCAGATTGTGAATCCATTAGGCCTTCAACAATTGTCATTGAATAAATTAAGCGAGCTTTCAGGAGGTGAATTGCAAAGGGTTGCGATTGCGCATTGCCTGCAGCAGGATGCTGACTTGTATTTGCTTGATGAGCCATCCGCATATCTGGATTCTGAACAAAGATTGATATTATCAAAAATTGTTAGGGATTTTGTTGAGCAAAAGGATGCATCGGCCTTGATTGTCGACCATGACTTATTGTTTGTTGACTACATAAGCGACAAGCTGATTGTTTTTGAGGGAAAGCCCGCAGTTGAAGGAATGATCACAGGCCCATTTGAAATGGAAGACGGAATGAACAAGTTTTTGAAGGAGCTTGGGATTACGGTTCGCCGTGACCCCGAGACGAACAGGCCAAGGGTAAACAAGCTTGATTCAAGATTAGATAGGGAGCAGAAAGAGAGCGGGAAGTATTATTATACATGATAAAAGCAATAATTTTCGACTGGTTTGGCGTTTGTACCGAAGACTTTGGGAAAGTGTTGGGCAGAAGATTATATAAAAAACTAGGTATAAACAATGAGTTGATAATCAAATCTTTTATAAGATATGAACTTTCGCTTACCCTCGGGAAAATAAATAGCAAGGATGTTCTTTCGAATATGTTTGAGGAATTGAGCATAAGCAAAAATGTAAATGATTATCTTCATATTTTTAAAGATAAGCCAAAATTAAACAGAGAAGTTTTTAAATTAACTAGAAAACTTAAAAATAAGTATAAGACTGCTCTTTTATCAGACAACTTTGATGATATGACAACAACAATCAGAAAAAACATAAACTTAAGAAAATATTTTGATTATGCTTTTTTTTCAAACGAAGTTGGCTTGGTGAAAAGGGAAAACAAAATCTATAAATTTGTTATTAAGGAATTGAAATGCAAGCCAAATGAATGCGCTTTTGTAGACGATAATAAAGGAAATATAAAGAGAGCAGAAAAATTTGGCATTAAAGGTATTTTGTTTACAAATATCAGACAATTAAGAAGAGATTTTATAAAGCTTAATGTCAGAGTTTAATCCACTATGCCCTTCCCCTGCTTTCCCCAAAAACAACTCCTTGCGCAATCAAATGCGCCAATCTTATTGGTTCTGGTATCAAGCTTCTTGTGCAAACTATTTTCAGAATTTTTTTTGCTTCTTCTAAATCAATGCCCGTCAACTGGATAAATATGTCATTGACTTGAATTACATTTCCTGCTTTTTCTATAAGTTTGATTTTATTTTGTTTGTTTATTTTTATCAATGTTTTTTTGATGTTTTTAATGTTGGGTTTTCTTCTTATAACAATCACAACAGGCAACTTTGTTTTTTTATTTAATTTCTGAACATCAACTACATTGAACCCGGCAACAGCAATCCCGTCAAGAAAAATGCATTGTAATTGGGGCTTGAATTTACATTCATTAACCATCTCAATTAATTTTTTTGTTGCATCATTCCCGTCAACAGCTACTTTTGTCGATAAAATTCCATCAACCCATGAGCCGCCCCTCATCACAACTCCAACAACAAGTATTTTTTTGTCTTTAAATTTATTAAAAGGGCTATCGTCAATTCCAATAACCCTTATTTCCTTTTTGACCATTATAACTCATTGTAGCGGAAGCAGCCTGCAAGGTGGTCATTGACCATTCCGACTGCCTGCATGAAAGCATAGCAGATTGTCGGGCCTACAAACCTGAAGCCTTGCTTTTTGAGCTCTTCGCTCATTGCTTCTGACTCTTTTGTTGATGCAGGAATATCATTTAATGACTTAAATTTGTTTTTGATCGTCTTGTGATTTACAAACTGCCAGATATATTTATCAAAAGAGCCGAATTCCTTTTGGATTTCAAGAAATTTTTTAGCATTGGATATTGTTGCCTCGATTTTAAGCCTGTTTCTTATAATGCCGGCATCTTTAAGCAATGAGCTTATGTCTTTTTGAGTGTACCTTGTCATTTTCTTTGGGTCGAAATTGTCAAATGCTTTCCTGTAATTTTCCCGCCTGTTCAGGATGGTCTGCCATGTCAATCCTGCCTGAGCGCCTTCAAGAATCAGGAATTCAAATAATTTTTTATCATTGTGCAAAGGCACGCCCCATTCCTTGTCATGATAGTCAATCATTAATTTGCTGCTTCCGCACCATGAACATCTGTTCATTTCATTCCCTGAACTCAATGTCGTCAATTATCCCATCAGAATCAAGATCTATGCCCTCAACAACATTGGCTTTGATGCTTGGGTTGTGGACATTGCCATTTGTTATTTTCTTAAAATCTTTCAAGAATGCGATGATTGCAGCCCTTGTGCCGCTGAACCTTTTGCCTGCAACAACAAGAATGTACTTGTCCTTGCTGAAAGGGCTTTTTGCCTTTACAATCAACCCGCATTCATCCTGAGGATAAGTTTCGTTTGATATTGTTGATTTTATGTTGCCATCCTCAAACCTTATGGGTAATTTTGGATTTGCTTTTTCCACAACCTTGTTTACAAGAGGCCCTCCAATCAAAATCAAGTTGTTCTGCAGGTCTTCATCCCTTATTTCTGTGTCAAGCTTTACGTTGAATTTTGGCACGTAATTCAAGAATGTGCCTAAAAACAAAGCCAGGTCCATTCCATAGTAGCCATCTCTGCTTCTTGCCTTGTCAGGCCCGTGCGGATCAGGAGAGCCAACAATAATTAATGCGTCAAGCTTCCCATCCTTAATCAGGGGTTCCAGAAATTCAGACTCGTTTCTTATCTGCGCTATCTTGCTTGTGCTTTCAAAATTTTTGAATTTGACAACAAAAGCCGGCTCTGTCAGGGCATAAAAATTGGCTGTTGCGCCCTGCTTTGTCTCCTTTTTTACAATTTTTATAATGCCGGCCTTCTCAAGGTTTCTTATATGGTAGTATATTTTCTGCTCATGGACTCTCAATGCCTTTGCTATATCTATAGGGTACATTGCTTCTTTTGCCAGCAAATGAAGTATTCTCTGCGCCAATCCAGAGCTTATGGAGTTTGCGTGCTCTGCGCTTATCTCCTTGGCTGGCAACGAGTAAACTTCATTCTTTTGTTTGTCTATTATGAACATAACCTCTAGAAAGACGAACTACTATAAATATTTTTGTAATGGTGTTATAAATTTAGTGTTTGTGAAGGGTTTTGATGAGTGTAATATTTAAAAATAAACTGCAATTACCGCCATATATGACTCTTAATGTATTGATACACACTTTGGGCAAAGAAAATGCGGATGAGTTAGACGGCAGAACCGTAACAGCTTATGGTTATCATAAAGAGGTATCCGATTTTGTATGGGGCGTTGTTTATTCGACTCAATTGACAAGGTATTCCAAAAGCGCGCCTAACAACATAAAAGTCGAATTGGTTTACAGAGGAAGGAAATCAGGCGAAGTTTATTTGGCAAGTCCTACTATTCACCAAATAGGGCTTGGTGCTGATTTTGACGCACCATTTTATGGTGTTACGGATGTCAGGGCTTTGTTGTTTGATACCAAAGAACATTACTTAAAATTTCTCCAAATACTCCATGAGCACAGGCAGAAAGGCAGGATAAGCGACGAGCTTTATATGGGCGCTTTAGACGCAGTAAAAAATACAGTGAACATGATTTATCCTAAAGCTTATGCCAAAGCAAGAAACAGATTGTCTTTTTGGTTCAGCTCTATCAATGACGAAGTAGTGAAAGAGTTAAGAACTATGCTGGATAATGACCCACTCCTCTGCCTTATATGGTAATATTATAATTTTTTTTATAATACTCCTAAAGTTTTTTTAATAAGATATATAAATAAGCTGCACTTTCGTGCTTTATGGTAATCTCATCTAAACTCCAAGTGCATTCCATCTCCTCTTTTGGGATGCGCTTGCTGTTTTTTAAAGCAATTAAGTTAGGTGATTAGCTTAAATGTCAGAAATTTTATTATCTATGAAATTTGTAAAATGTCGGAAATCACAGGTTTCCGAGCACCATCGAAAATTGCGAAGCAATTTATCGAGGAAGATGCTTGCGAGAGTGGAATGCGAAAGCTTGCTTTCGCTCGCTTATCTTACGAGCAAGCTCGCGTTCAACTCGTGCTCGCAAACAACTCTTTCGCTCGTTTATGTCAGGCAAAAATCACTTATAACTACTTGCGATAGCAAGTATTCAATTAATTTTGAAAAAGGTGATTTTTGACATGTGCGGCATAGTGGGAGTTGTATCAAGCAGCAATGTCAATGAAAAGCTGTTTAACGGCCTGGCTAATCTGGAATACAGGGGCTATGATTCTGTAGGCATGTGCTTCATCAATGGCAACATGCTTAAAATTAGAAAGGGCGTTGGGAAGCTTGAAGAAGTGCACAGGAAAGTTGATTTCTCAAAATTAAGCGGCAATATCGGGATAGGGCACTGCAGGTGGAGCACTCATGGAAGAGTAACAGAAAAAAACGCCCATCCTCATGTTGACTGCAAAAACAAGATAAGCGTTGTGCACAACGGCATAATAGAGAATTATTCTGAATTGAAGGAAGAGCTGGCAAAAAAAGGGCATAAGTTTTACTCTCAAACTGACACAGAGGTTATAGCGCATCTTATTGAGGAAAATCTGAAAGGCAGCAGAATTGAGGAAGCTGTAAAGCTTGCTTTAAGCAGGATGGAGGGAAGCTATGCGCTTGGCATATTGTTTGCAGACGAGCCTGGGAAGCTTTTGGCTGCAAGAAACGAAAGCCCGCTGATAATCGGCATTGGCAAGAATGAGAATTTTATTGCAAGTGACGTGCCTTCAATCCTGAGCCATACAAACAAAGTCATTTATTTGGATGACAAGGAAATAGCTGTACTGACAAGAAACAGCCATAAAATATTTGACATAAGCGGAAAGCAAAAATCAAAAAAAATTCATACAATAAGATGGAGCGTGGAAGCAGTTCAAAAATCAGGCTACAAGCATTTCATGCTGAAAGAAATCCACGAGCAACCAAGGGCAATAGCAGACACTTTAAATGAAAGAATCCAAAACAACCATGTTGCTTTTGAAAGGGAATTTGCTTTAAGCGATGATTGCCTGAAAAAAATAAGCAGGATCGTGATAGTTGCCTGCGGCACTTCATGGCATGCTGCATTGACGGGGGAGTTTATGCTTGAGGAGCTTGCCAAAATACCGACAGAGGTTGAATATGCATCTGAATTCAGGTACAGGCATCCGTTGATGGACAAAAACACTTTGGTTATTGCAATTTCACAATCAGGGGAAACAGCAGACACAATAGCGGCATTGAAAGAGGCAAAAAAATACGGAGTCAAGACATTAAGCATATGCAACGTAATGGGCTCTTCAATCACAAGAATTTCTGATGGAGTAATTTACACAAGGGCAGGCCCTGAAATCGGGGTTGCTTCAACAAAGGCTTTTACAACACAATTAGCGGTTTTATATTTATTGACAATTCTTTTGTCAAAGATAAGAAAAACCTTGAATGAAAAGCAGGTTAAGGGCATGATTGGAGGAATAAGAAAAATTCCATTGCAGCTGCAGTCTGTGCTTGATGAGGATGATGAAATACTGAAATGCGCAGAGCTTTACTACAACAAGCTCAACTCAATATATCTCGGGAGGGGAATAAATTTTCCAATTGCCCTGGAAGGGGCCTTGAAATTAAAAGAGGTCAGCTACATACATGCTGAAGGGTATCCTGCGGCAGAGATGAAGCACGGGCCTATTGCATTAATTGACAAAAACATGCCTGTTGTTGTCATCGCGCCTCATGATATTTATACTTATAAAAAAGTTTTAGGCAATATAGAAGAGGTTAAAGCAAGAGGCGGAATTATCATTGCTTTAGCGACAGTAGGTGATAATATAATTCCACAAAAAGCAAAGCATACAATCTTTATACCAAAGACATTATATACTTTAAGCTCTATATTATCTGTTGTGCCATTGCAATTGCTGGCTTACCACATTGCGGACAAGCTTGGAAGGGATGTGGATAAACCTCGCAACTTGAGTAAAACCGTAACTGTGGAATAAATTTTTAAACATATAAAAATCAAGGCTACAAAATGAGGATAAAACCGCCGCATATTGCATTATTGCTTTTGCTTTTATCATGGCTGACAAATAGGGCATTTCCGCAATTCAAAATAATCAACCAGCCAGCCAATAGAATCGGAATTATCATATTTTTAATTGGCATCGGGCTTATGATCTGGGCTTTTTATTTATTCAAGAAAAATAGAACCCCAATCATACCAGGGCAAACACCAAAATTTATGGTTATAGAAGGGCCTTACAAATTCACAAGAAACCCGATGTATCTTGGAGTCACAACTGCATTGTTCGGATTTTCTGCTTATATTGGGAATTTATTCTCATTCTTGTCTCCCTTGTTGTTTCTTCTAATAATAAACGTTGTGTACGTACCGTTTGAGGAAAGGCTGATGGAAAAAATATTCGGCAAAAAGTACCTTGCATACAAGAAAAAAGTAAGAAGATGGATTTAAATCATTTATTTTAATTACTCAAATTTAACAATCTAATGTCAAATGAAAATCCGCAAATCCAAATCAAGCGATGCAAAGGGCATAGCGAATGTCCTTGTTCAAAGCTATAACCTCAAGGATTTGAAAGAAGGCGTTAACGTCTTTAAAAATGAGATTAAAAAATTCCATCAGTATATTGTTGCTGAAGAAAAAGGAAAAATAATTGGAATTGTGACATGGCTAATGCACGGCCTGCCAAAGCACCAGTTATGCGAACTGGACAGGATCGCTGTGCTGCCAGAATACAGGGGGAAAGGGGTTTCAAAGCAATTATTTGGAGCATTGATAAAAGATGCAAGAGTATTTTACAAAAAAAATAAGTCAAGATTGAGGAAATTGTATTTATTGACGCATGCAGACAACATAAGGGCGCACAAATTCTATGAAAAGCTTGGATTTAGGCATGAAACAACCTTAAAGCAGCATTATTATAAAGATAGGAACGAGTATGTGTACAGCATGTTTTTTGAATGAAATTATTTTTATTTATTCTGACCATTTTTTACCTAATCTATATAAAATAAAAGTAAGCCCAAAAAATATTAATAAAGCGACAATTCCAGTTAAAATTAAAGTTTTTTCATATTTTTGTTGGTACCACCAAAGAACATTGGCACTAAAACTACCTATAAAACCAAATAATCCAAAGAGTAAACCCAATAAAATCCCTTCTCCAATGCTTTTTTTTGATGATTTCATATTTCACTGTTATTTTTTAAATTTTTCTTCAAAACATCCCCAGCTCTTTTGTGCTGCACTTAAAGTAAATATTTGTTTTTTTCTCTCCGCCGATTGTCGAGAACGGAATTTCCCCATAGTCATGCCCGGGATAAACTTCAACATTATCATCTAATTTCTTCAATTTCTGAAGGCTTTCAAACAATGTCAAAGAATTGCCTCCTGCCAAGTCAGTCCTTCCAATCGCGTTGACAAACAGTGTATCGCCTGTTATCAGCTTGTTTTCAGCAAGAAGGCAGATTGCACCAGGAGAATGCCCTGGCGTGTGGATAATTTTGATTTTTATCTTTCCAACTTTGATTTCGTCATTGTTTTTTAGCTTATAAAGTTTTATATTCGGGTTTTTTATTGATTTTTTGATTTCATTAAAATCATCTTCATGAAAATATACTGATGAATCTGTCTTTGATGCAAGTTCATCAACCTTCTGCACGTGGTCATAGTGGGAATGCGTCAAAATTATTTTATTGATTTTTAGCTTTTCTTTATTTGCAATTTCTATTAATTTGTCGATTTCCCAGCCTGCATCCACAACTGCAGCCTCTTTTGATTTTCCATCTCCTATTATATAAGAAAAGTTCTGCATTGGCCCAGCATGAACTTGCTTGAATAACATTTCTATTGCACCTTCCTTGCAAAGCTCAAGAATCCTGAATGTCCAAGCCCCTTGCTTTTTGGCCGGATTTTTCTTTCCTCCACTTCCCATTCTCTTTCTGTGATTTCAACGCTTTTAATGTAAACAAAGCGCTCATTTTTTCTCAAAGCATTTACAAAGTCTGCAACCTGCGGGATAGAGGGGCTGTATGAGACAATAAATCCCCCTGGATTTAGCGCCTTTGCGCAGTTTTCTATGGCATTCCAAGGCTCAGGCAAATCCAAAATAATCACGTCAATGTTTTTGTCATCAATTTCTTTGTAAATGTCTTTATTTTTTATTTTGATATTTTTTAAGTTCAAAAACTCAATGTTTGATTTCGTTATTTCAATAAAATCTTCCCTTATCTCGTACGTAACAACTTCTTTTGCAATGCCTGCCAGAAAGCATGCCAATGCGCCGCTTCCGGAGCCTGCATCAAGGACTTTGCTTGATTTGTTGATGCCGGTTTCAGCTATTATTAAACCTACATCCTTCAATGGAATTATCTGCGCATCTCTTTTGATTTTTCTGTACAAATCAATAAAATACGGGTTAAACACAAAGAATTCCATGTTTGTGTTTGATTTAAGCAAGCTGCCTTCTATTGCTTTTTTCAGCTCTTCTTTTTTTACATAGCCGTATTGGGTATGCACGTCCTCATTGAGATTTCTTGCATAGAATTTTCTGCCTTGTCTTGTGATTAAAATTTTTTTTATCGAGTTCATAGATAAGCATAGAAAAATCTGTTCTATAAAAATTTAATTATCCCAAAAAGCAGGCTTATTTCCTGCCCTTTTTCATTGGCATAGTCCCGCAGTGCGGGCAGTTTGGCTTAACCAACCTGAGCACGCCTTTCACTATAAGCAATGCTCCAAGCACGACCCATACGTCCCATTTGAGGTACATCTGGTTGACAACCAACACCAAGCCTAAAACTATGTATTTGCCTGCATGGCATTTTGAGCACATGCCGCAACAACAATCTCCCATTGTGTTACCTCCTTTTGTTTAATTTATAGTTCCTTGAATTAGGTGTTTAAAAACTTTGCGATGAGAAAGACGGGCCAGGGAGGATTCGAACCCCCGACCTCCTGCTTACTTCAAAACCGAAGGGTTTGAATGATTGCAAACCCTTGGTTTGAAATAGAAGGCAGGCGCTCTATTTGCTCGAAAACAAGTTTTCTCCAAGCTGAGCTACTAGCCCATAAAGATAAAGAATTAAGCTAATTATTTATAAAAGTGTTGATATTATAACTCATTGCACCAAGGCTTCATCCCAGGAGCCTGTCCACATAGTGCAGTGCTTTTTGCCTTCCCAGTAATAATAGCAGTTTTTGCCGAATTTTTCCCAGCGAACGCAGCCGCTGCAGCAAGCCGGGACATTTTGCTTTTTTTCTTCTGCCATTTTAATCCAAAAGCTCCTGCTTTTTTATTTTCTCAGGCAGGTACTTGTCAGATATAAAGGTTATGCCTTTTGAGCTTAATGCCTGTATTTCAAGCTTTGCCCCAAACTCTTTCATCATCTTGAACTGGCGCTGCCATTCCTTGTTTTTCTTGAACCAGTCATAGTCAGCAATCTGCTTCAATCTGGAATAATCAACATCCTTCAGCTTGATGAAATGCTTCTTCAAATCATAATTAATTGCATCATCAGCTGTTATTCCCAGAAATTTTGCGCTTGGTATTGCAAGCTCCTCTGACATATGAGCCAAGCTGATTGAGCCGAATTTCAGCACAGAATAAATGTAAAATCCCCATCCGTCAAAATCAGCAAGAACGTAAATTGGCAGCTTGTACTCTTCATACAGCCTCTGCAACAATCTCCTTATGCCTCTTGTAGTCTGGCCTTGGGATGTCACAATCAAGCAATTTTGCTTTTCCCAGAATTTATCCTCATGGAGCCTTTCCCACACAGCCTGCTTCTCCATGTAGATTATGTATTTTGCCTTGACACTTTTGAATTCTATTTCCTCAACATTTGAAGGAATGCTCCATCCTCCTGAGCCAAGCCTTGCCCAGTTTATTGTGTCGCCAGAGTCTTCAATCACCACATTGCCTGCAACGCTTCCCATCTTGTTTGCATTGATGTTGAGCTGCTCCCTTGAACAGTCAGTTATCAATTCCAAATCCTCTATGGCCTTGTCGCTTTCAACCTGGTCATCAACAATGTTAATGTTTGATTGGGAAATTGTCCTTTTTGCCATGTAAAAAACATCCCTTAAGCTTGCATGCTTTTGCACATCAAGAAGCGTCTTGCTTATTTTAGCAACTTCCAAAGTCTGCATAAACTTCTTTGCATGACCAACATTAAAGAATGTCCTCTGCTGCTGCTTTTCCCCCAATCCAAGGGTTTTTGTCTTGGTATCGTAGACAACATTGCTCAATGTCCTTAAGGAAAACTCTATGGTTGGATTTCTGCCTTTGTCAATATCCACAACAAGCTTTTTTCCAAAAGACTCTAGTTCCTTAGCTGGCTTCTTCTCTTGCTTCTTCATTTTGATTTTCCTTCTTTGCGAATTCCATCTTGTACAATTTATCGTCAGCGTCTTCCTCAACAATCTCTTTTTTTATTTCGGGCTTGACAAGCATCTTTTGCAGCCCCTTTAATATTTTGTCCATGTTTTCATTTGCCAGGACAGACAGCGAAGCAGCAATCTCAGGAATATATTTTTCAAACATGTTGGCCCTTTCAATCTGCTCTGAAATCCTGTATTTTTTTCTTACATATGTGCCAAGCAATCTGCCGCATTCCTGCAAAGCAAGCTTGATTTCTTTTATTATTTCAGGGTAATGCGCAATAGCCTCCTTGCTTTCGCTTGTGAAAGGCACCCAAACAGAAGCCATGTGCACAAGAATGACCACAGGGCCAAACGGGATTGAATCACCTGATTGCTGCAATCCATAGGGCTTCCAACTGGTTTCCATTATGGATTTTGCCATTGCGCATCCTCCTTCCTGGTAAAGCAATGGAACCCTGTTTGCAAATCTCAGTATGTTGGCTTTCTCCTCTTTGGGAATCTCGCCTCCAAATGCAACTGCCACTTCAATTATGAAAGGATTGCCCCTGTAAACAGACGGCGCTCTTGAGGTTGCGCAGTAAAACTCTGCTTTTATCTCTTTCCTTAATCCCTTCTCAAGCAATTCTTCGCCAATATTGCTCAGGCAGTCTGTAGGGGGAGCAATAATTTTTGTTTTTTGAATGCCCTGCAGTATCTTCTCTGCCATGTCCCTGCTCACCATGCTGGGCTTTGTGTTCGGCAGGACAGCAGCATGCTCGCATATTTCTTTTGCAGTTCCCGGGCCTACCCTTGAAAATTCTGATGTAAGGAAGCTCTGCAAAGTCCTTGATTCTGTCCATCTCAGCTTGTCCATCAGCATTCCAAGCTCAACCCCATAAGGATGGGGCTTGATTTCCTTTGGCTCAGCCGGCAGCTTGTCTGTTGCCCTTGCATAAATCACCTGCTCGGATTTTGGGTTTGTGTAAATGATGGTTACATGAGGATTGATAACAGCAGTTTGCTTTAAGTATTCGTCAACAGATTGTGAGCCTTTGAGGTACTCCGCCTCCAAATCAATCTCAACCTTTGTACCATGATCTTTTGCCCATTCAACTATCTCTTCCTTTGCAATCATCGGCTTGTTAGTTTGAGTGTCTATATTTAATTCATAATAAAAAGCTGGCTCTTTTTTAGAAACCCTTGAAGTTATTTTTGCCGGTTTTCCTGTTGTCAATTGTGCGTATAAAACAGCAGCGCTTATGCCAATTCCCTGCTGGCCGCGAGCCTGCTTCAATGTGTGGAACTTGCTGCCGTAAAGTAATTTTGCAAATATATTGGGGATTTGCTTTTTGACAATTCCAGGGCCATTGTCCTCTACAACAACCTTGTACTTGAATTCCGACATCTGTATGATTTCAACGCTGATTTCAGGCAATACTCTTGCTTCCTCGCATGCATCAAGCGAATTGTCAACAGCTTCCTTCACAGCCATCAGCAATGCCTTTCTTTTGTTGTCAAATCCAAGAAGGTGCCTGTTTTTTGTGAAGAATTCAGCTACTGAAATCTCTTTCTGCTTTTTGGCAAGCTCGTACGCTATCGGCGTTTCTTTCTCTTTCAATTCTGATTTTGCTTCCTGCTTTGCCATAGATTACATCTCCATTATTGCCCTTCTTTTTAACTCTCTTCTTCTTTTTTCAAGCCATTTATAGACATTTGCATGGGTTGATCCCCTCAATAATGATTCAACTGCCTGGCGGGCGCTTGCAGCTGATTCCGGCAATCCGATTATGCTTATTGTTTTTCCAAAAACCGAGATGTTGCATTCTGTCAATTCCTCGATAAGTCTTCTTGACTTTCCTTCCTTGCCAATAACCCTGCCTTTCAACCTTAGCATTGCCTCTTTTGACTTGACAAACTCGTTTAAGTCAACAACCTCAAAGATATAGTCAGGCTTGAGCAGCAGCTTTGCAATATTTGGATTAAAGCCCCTGCCGATTGCCTTTATTATCTCTTTTGCAGTATACAGCCCAAGGGCATCCTCCCCTGAAACAAAAACATCCCCTTCTTTTGAATCAATATCAAGCTTTGTTTTCGTGGATTCCTCTATATCCTTCTTTATGATGCCTTCTTTGCCTATGATAACAGCAACCCTGTTCCTTGGAACTTTTAATTCGTAAGAATACTCTACCATTTTACTTAATAAGAAATGAGGATTATTTTTAAGTTTATTGTTTTATATCTTTATTGAATTTTTAAAATGTATTTTGCCAAAATCATTATGCCTTTGCCTTTATCCTTTTCATCCTGAAAATATTCTCTCGTTCCATTTCTTCCAGCCTTAATTGGATAAACCCCTTCTGCTTGTCCAGGCTCGGGATTACAACAAATTCAAGCGCATTTACCCTTCTTTTTGTCTTTTCAATTTCATTAAGCAGCTTTCTCATTGAAGTTTCAACCTCCGCAGCCAAAATGATTTTTTCAACCACTTTTTCATATGCTGCAGCTGCCTCGTCAATTGCGGAAGAGCTGTAAATGCCGTAGCCGCGCTGCATGAATGCCTTTTTAATTTCAGAGGACTCTATTTTCGGAACTTTGACTCCCATGATATTTTTTGCTGCAAGCTTGATGTCAGGAACGTCTTTTATTGCCATTGCAATGGATTTGACTTTCAAGTCTCCTTCCAAAGCTCTTGCAATGTTTATCTTTTCCAATGCAATTTTGTATTCATTGACCAGCTCTTCCCTCAGTGTTTTTGCTTTCTTCAGGATTTCAAAAAACTCCAGAATCAATCCATCTCTTTTTTTCTTCAACAAACTATAGCCAGATTTAGCCAGCCTTATCTGCTTTTTTAATTTTAATAGTTCGCTTCTTGTTGGCTTGATGTCTTGTGCCATATTATTTTTTGTTTCTATTGTACAGCTTTGTAATACTTCTTCCTCAATTCCGGGCTTATTCTTGTCAATTCGTTCTCAGGCAAAATTCCAAGCAATTTCCATCCAAGGTCAAGAGTCTCTGCAATGCTCCTGTCTTCAGTTCTTTTCTGCCTTACAAACTTGTCTTCAAACTCTGCCGCAAACTTCAAGAATTTCTTGTCCCTCTCGCTTAATGCTTCTTCTCCAACAATCGCAACCAAGCCTCGCAAATCTCTTCCTTCAGCATACGCAGCATACAACTGGTCAGAAACCTGCTTGTGGTCTTCCCTTGTTCTTATCGGCCCAATACCAAGATTCATCAATCTTGAAAGTGAAGGCAGAACATCAATGCTTGGATAAATTCCTTTTCTGTGCAAATCTCTCAATAAAACAATCTGCCCTTCTGTGATATAGCCTGTCAAGTCAGGGATTGGGTGGGTTATGTCGTCGCCTACCATTGTCAGGATTGGAATTTGGGTAATGCTTCCTTTTTTTCCTTTGATGACTCCAGCTCTTTCATAGATTGTAGCAAGATCAGTGTACATGTAGCCTGGGTAGCCTCTTCTGCCGGGAATTTCTTCCCTTGCAGCGCCTATCTCCCTCAAGGATTCACAATAGTTTGTCATGTCTGTCAGGATAACAAGAACATGCGCATCATGCTCATATGCAAAATATTCCGCTGCAGTCAAAGCCATTCTTGGAGTAACCAGCCTTTCAACAGCAGGGTCATTCGCAAGGTTAAGGAAGACAACGCTTCTTTCCAAAGCGCCGGTCTGCTCGAAATCATTTATGAAATATTGAGCTTCCTCATTTGTAATTCCCATTGCAGCAAAAATGACAACGAAGTTTTCCTGCTTTCCGACAACTTTTGCTTGCCTGGCAATCTGCAGTGCAATTTCATTATGAGGCAATCCGGAGCCTGAAAACAAAGGAAGCTTTTGACCCCTGACAAGCGTGTTCATTGCATCTATTGTTGAAACTCCAGTCTGTATGAAGTCATGGGGTGAAGCTCTTGCAAACGGGTTTATTGCAGCTCCGATAATGTCAAGTCTTTTTTCAGGTATTACTTCAGGGCCGTTGTCAATTGGCTTGCCTGAGCCGCTTAAAACTCTTCCCAGCATGTCTTTTGAAACGCTCAGTTTTAATGTGTCTCCCAAAAATTTAACCCTTGTGTCAACGTCAATTCCTGCTGTGCCTTCAAACACCTGCACTACAACAACGTCATCGCTTGTATCGAGAACCTGCCCGTTTTTAATTTCGCCGCTAGGAAGTGCAATTTTTACAATGTCAGCATAGCCAACAGGCTCTGTCTTCTCTACAAAAACCAGCGGCCCAGCGACTCTTGATATTGTCTTGTATTCCTTCATTTCAAACTTTCATCTCTTTTTCCATCTGCCTTGTTATTTCATCAAGCAGCTTTTCGTAATCTTTCACAAACTTAACCTCGCTCAATCTGTCCTTTGCTTTTGTTGCAAGTATCTGCTGCGCCCTCATTCCCGAGTCAAGCGCTGCATTTGACAGTTTTGAGAAATTCAATATTGCTTTCATCATCTGGTATGTCTTCTTCAGCTCGCTGTAAGTGTCTATTTCGTGGAATGCATTCTGCTGCAATAAAACTTCTCTTATTAATCTTGCAACCTGCAGCGTCAATTGCTGCCTGTCCGCCAATGCGTCAGAGCCAACAAGCTGCACAATTTCAAGCAGTTTCTCCTCTTCCTGCAAAATGCTCATCATTTCCCCAACTAAGCTGCTCCAATCTGGCGCAACATTTTTAGAGTACCATGGTTCTAAAATGCTAATATGATTAGAGTAGGAATCCAACCAGTTGATTGACGGAAAATGCCTTCTCTGGGCCAATTTGGCATCAAGCTTCCAATAAACTTTTGCAACTCTTTGAGTAGATTGGGAAACAGGCTCTGAAATATCCCCTCCCGGCGGGGAAACAGCGCCAATAATGCTTATGCTTCCCTCTTTTTTTGTTCCAAGCGGAATAACTCTGCCAGCTCTTTCATAAAACTGCGCCAATCTTGATGAGAGATATGCTGGATAACCCTCTTCACCCGGCATCTCCTCCAGTCTTGAGGAAATTTCCCTCATTGCCTCTGCCCATCTTGAAGTTGAATCTGCCATCAATGCAACAGAATATCCCATATCACGATAATATTCTGCAATTGTGATGCCTGTGTAAATGCTTGCTTCCCGCGCAGCAACCGGCATATTTGAGGTGTTTGCAATAAGCACTGTTCGGTTCATCAAAGGCTTGCCGCTTCTTGGGTCAATAAGCTCAGGGAATTCAGTGAGCACCTCTGTCATCTCATTTCCCCTTTCTCCACAACCAACATAGACAATGATGTCTGCATCGCTCCATTTTGCAAGCTGCTGCTGTGAAACAGTTTTTCCTGCGCCAAATGGGCCTGGGATTACAGCTACTCCTCCTTTTGCCAATGGGAACAAAGCGTCAAAAATTCTCTGCCCTGTTATCAAAGGCGCTTCCGGCTTTAATTTAGAACTTACAGGCCTTTGAATCCTTACAGGCCAATTGTGCTTCATTCTCAACTCAAAGCCATTATCTAGTTTTCCAATAACATCATTGACGGTAAATTTTCCGGATTTTATATCAGCAATCTTGCCTTTTTGATTGGGAGGCACCATAATCTTATGCATTATTCCGGGATTTTCTTCAACCTCTCCGATAATCTGGCCTACAGAAACAGAATCATTATTTTTAACAATGGCTTTGAAGTCCCATTTCTTTAATGGGTCAAGCCCGGGCGCATCAACTCCTCTTTTTATGAAGTCGCCCATCTGCTTTATCAGCACAGGCAATGGCCTTTGAATTCCATCATAAATAGAGCCAAGCATTCCAGGGCCAAGCTCGACCTTTAATGGCTCCCCTGTATTTATGACAGGCTCGCCTGGCTTTATTCCGGACGTGTCCTCATAAACCTGTATTATTGTTTTTTCTCCATCAATTTGGATTACTTCCCCCATCAGTTTTTCATTTCCGACCCTGCATACATCATACATCCTTGGCTTGATGCCTTTGGCTACAACAACAGGGCCTGCAATCCTGAATAAAACTCCTTTATCAGTCATTTCCACAAATCAACTCCTATTGATTTTTTGATTAATCTCTTTAGGCTGTCCTGCTCAACCCTTGTAGAAACAGGAATAAACACAGGGTCGACAGAGGCTTCTATTTCCATCCTTTGATGCAATTCCAGATTTTCTATGATTTTTTCATCGACAACAACAATGCCGATTTCCTTTTTGCTTTTCATGTTTTTCAGCTCATTGAAATAATTATCATTTACTTCAACAATGTCCTTTATGCCGGCTAACTGGAATCCTACAATGAATTCATTGCTTCCGATAACAGCAAGCTTTACCATTTCAAAACACCAGCTGGCTTTCCATGAACTCCTCGCTTAAGCCAAGCTGCTTTCCTTTTACTATAATTTTTAAGTTTCTTACTTCTATATCTTTTGCAAACATGTAGCCAAGTATTACATCAACCGACAACGGGTGCTGGTGCAGCAGCAAAATTGATTGCTTAAGCAAATGCCTGTAAAGCTCGGTCTCAAGCATTATCAATGAGCCGCTTTTTTTGAATTCTGTAATTCCTTTTGCAACAGCATTCTTGTATTCTGTCTTTTCCAAGGCTTTTGAAAGCTCTTCCACATCATCCTGTGATGCCATGCTTATTATTCTCGAGTCCTTTAGGCTGTTGCCTGATTGGATGATAAAATTCTTTACATGCTCTTTGCCAAGCTTTGCTTTTTTAAGCCTCAGTAATGTCAATATGTTCAATATCTCCACTTCCTTTAGCAAAAAGCTCCTGAACAAAGCCCCTTCCTTCGGCAGGATTCTTGAGAATTGAATTAAGTGACTGTAATAATACTTGTCAAGTGCATTTTCAACAGCTGCCAAATTTTTCTTTTCATTCAGCTCCTTTAAGCCTTCCCTCAACAATGCAAAGTCAGCAATCCTGTTGTTTTTCAAAATATCCTCGATTGACTCTTTTTTTAAAAGCGACAGCAAAAAATCATAGCTCAATGTGCCTGCCCCTGTTAGTGAATTAGCAATTATTTTTTCATTTGCATTCGTGAGCTTCCCCCTCAGAATTGTCTTTATGTCTTCAATGTCCTTTCTTTTTGCATATTCACTTATCAGCAAAGCGAGCTCGTATGGCGAAATTCTTATCAGTTTTTTGAATGAGGCTGCAAGGCTTTTGTTTAATGCAAGCTCCAGCAAGTCAGCTCCGCTATATTCATTAGCCAATTCATTTATTTCTTTTTTATAGCTTGAGTCCTGCAAAAATTTTGCAATTTCACTGAAGCCCATCTTTAGCATTTTATGGTAGTCCTCTTTTTTGAAAAGCAGCGACTTCATCACGGCTGTCCTTACATAAGTGTAAGGGTAATGCCCAAGCTTAAGCTGCCTTGGCTGTTCGAGTTTTTGCATTTTAACCAAACAATTCCTTGTTTATATTCTGCAATTCGGTTTCTTTCAGATTTTCCAGCATTGCGTCAAAGCTGTAATCGACCCTTATTGTCTTTTCCCTGTTTTCTGCCATTAAACCACCGATTATGTCCGCTGTTTCAACATTGAACCCTTTCAGTAATTTAGCATCTTTTTTATTGCAGTAAACACCTGATATTTCTATGTCATTTTTAGCCTTTTCAAGCAGCTTTTTTATATACGATTCCTTTTTTTTGTCATCCAGATTTTTAAGCCTTTTCTTTGCCTCGGCAAAAACACCGTCAATGAGCTGCTTTTTCACCTCAAGAAGCATTTTCTTGTTTTCCAGTTCCGCAGATGCAAGCTCCTGCCTTTTGATTGTGTCAATTATCCTTTTTGCTTCTTCGTCGGTTTTTTGCTTCATGCCTTCTATTTTATTTTCGGTCTCTCTTGCTATTCTGCCGGCTTCTTTTCTGGCTTCTGCAATCAATGAGTTTGACTGCTCCTTTGCGCTGTTCAATATCTCATCCTTTACTGCTTCCAGCCCCATTTTATGATTAACCTCCTTTTGCCAGGTTCAATATCAGTATAGCAACAACCAGCCCGAATATAACCAGTGTTTCCGGTATTACAGTAAGGATAAGTCCCTTACCAAAAAGCTCTTCCTTTTCGGCCATTGCGCCAACTGCCGCTGCACCTATCTCCTTCTCAGCAATAGCTGCTGCAATAGCGCTGATTCCAATTGCAAGCCCGGATCCAAGGGCTATCAGCCCGGTTGATATGTCTGCTGCCATTTTTTTACCTCCATAGTTTTGATTATTCCTTTGCTCCAAACGGCTGGTATTTCTTTGCACCGCCGTGGAAAAATTTTGAAAAAAACTCAACATAATGAAGCCTTAATGAGTGCAAAAAGCTTCCCAATAATCCAAGCATGATATTAATTGTGTGGCCAATAATCAAAATCAACACTCCCACAATTATAAAAAAGCCGCCTTTGTGGAAAAATTCTTTTGAAGAGTCGTTCACAATAACAGCCAAAATAACAGATGACAATCCAATGGCCATTAATCTTGCGTATGACATTATGTTTGTCAATATGCTCGGCAGCTCTATAAGTCCTTTAACACCTTCTCCTTTGAGAAGCATCAGAACAGCCAAAGCCAAAAATACAGCTCCAATCAACGGAGAAATTGCAATCATTTTGAAATATGTCAGTGCCAGCAAGGCAATTCCAGCCTGCAGAATGACCCAGCTTGCTTTTGCGTAAACAGCGTGCATAAACCCATGGGATCTTATCTCATTAATAAAACCTATTATCAATCCAATATTTACATGCACAACCCCAATTCCAATTGAAAGATACAATAAAGTAAACATGTCATGCACTCTGCTCAACAAATGTGGCAGTTCAAGCTCTAAAATTTTCTCTTCTCCAAAAAATTCCCCATATAAAAGTCCAAATAAAATAGAAACAAAAGACGCAAGAAGCAATATGTTAAAGAAATTCCTTGCTTTTGGCATTTTCTTTTTCAAAATCCAAAAAATCATAAAGCTTATAGTCCCATATCCAATGTCTCCAAGCATAATCCCAAAAAATATTGGGAATGTCAGGAATATGAAAAATGTTGGGTCAATTTCCCTGTAAGTGGGCATGCCGTACAGGTCAATAAAAAACTCAAACGCCTTTGCATATCCCGGATTTTTCAGCTTTACAGGCACCTTGTCCTCTTTTTTTGCTGGCTCGAAATGCACGAATATTTTATTTTTCGCAACTTTGTTCAATCTTCCTATAGAATTGCTCAATTCCTCGCTTGGGATCCATCCCTTGATGAGGAAGCTGCTTTGCGTTGATGCAAACTTCAAAGGAGCTTCCGCCTTTTCAAGCTGCTCGCTCAGAAATTCGTCTGCTGCCAGCAAAAATCCTTTGTGGTCTGCGGATAATTGATTCAGGTTTTTTCTAATTGCTTCTTTTCTTTGCTGGAGCTTTTTTGCTTCCCCTTCCAGTTTTTTTAAATTGGCTGATGCATTTCCTTTTAAATTGCTTATATTTGCAAGATTAACTGGGGAAAAATTGTGCCTGTTCAAGATGCTGCTTGCCTGCTCTTTATTTTTTGCCTCAACAAACAAGACTATAAACTGTTTTTTCCCGGCAATGCTGCCAAGCACCATGAATTTATCTGTTATTTTTGATAATTCTTCTTTCAAAAAATTTACGCTGCTTTTATTCCCGATGTAGCCCGTAAAATAAGCCAGTGATTTGTATGACGTAAGTGATTCCAGAGGCACGTCAATGTCTTTCAGGATTTCCAGTTCATTCTTTGCAGCCTGGTTTTTTGATAATTGCTCCTCTGTCTTTCTTAATTCATCAAGATTGGAGCTTGCCTCCTGGTTCAGCTTTTTTGTTGCTGACTCTATTTCCAGCAAGCCTTTGCCTGTCTCAAATCCGGTTTCTTCCTTTTTGATGTTCAAGGCTGCAATTAGTGCCCTTATCCTGACTAAGGTTTCAGAAAGTTTGTTTGCGCTCTCTAATGGCTTGCCGATGTCAGCAAGTTCATTTTTTGAGTGCTCAACTATGTGCAGTATTTTCAGATTGTGAAGCTCTTTAATGACGGTTTCCTGGATAATGTTAGGGCCTGTTATTATGACACTGCTCATCTGGTATGGCTTCAGCATTTTAGACTGTCTCTTCAAATTTTTTGATTACAAGCTCGACTGCCTTTGCAATGTTTTTTTCCGCTTTTGCCTTTAACTGCTTTACTGCTACTTTGCCTTCTGCCAATTTTTCCTCTTTGATAAGCCTGGCCTTGTCCCTGAAGTCAATTATCTTTTTTTCCTGCAGTTTCTTTATTTCGTTTTCCTTTTCTCCCAGTAATTTTGAAGAATTCCTTATTGCTTCCTGCAGCATGCGCTCTTTTTCGCTTTTTGCCCTCTCTATAATTTCATCTGCCTTTTTTTCAGCATCTTTAATCTCTGTCAGGATTTCAGCTTCCATTTTGGGAAAAATGCGCTATGATGGTTATATATAAATATTACTGGTAAAGTACAGCAAAGTGTTCTTTAAGCACTTATAAATATGTCGTTAGAAGTAAGTTTTTAAAATATGCCTAAATAACCAGCTATGAATGCGCCGGTAGCTCAGCTTGGATAGAGCGAAAGGTTCCTAACCTTTAGGCCGGGGGTTCGAATCCTCCCCGGCGCGCTTATTATTAATGCCTTTAAAAGTTTAGATTTATTTACCTTTTAAGTTGGATATTATACCTTCAATTTCTTTTATTTTATCATCATATATTCTTTCTTTTGATTTAAAGTATAAATTGGTAATTTTGTTGGTTATGTACCCTACTACTAATGCTGGTAAAATAATAATTAAAATCAAGGTAGGTATTGAAAAGTAAGCCTTCCAAGTTATTATTGATTGAATAATCCCATTTAAATACTCTCTTAGAGTACCTATGATAATGCTAGATGTCATAAAAAATGTGACTACCCCTATCAATAGTACGAAGACAGATTGATGAATATCTTTTTCTTTTTCAAGCTTTAAATCTATAATTCTTAACTTTAAGTCCAAAATTTTATCTTCTTTATCCATTTGCTACATATACTTTAACGCTTTTTCCATAACCGGAATTACTTTCTCAGCCTCATCCTTGAACATCCTGCCGAGCTTTGCAAAGCTCCATTCGCCGTTTTGGCTCATGTTTTCTCTTGAAATTTGAAGCTTCTTTTCTCCGTCATTGTAGGAGAAAACTCCAACGGTTATTCTTGTTGTTTCAAACGGTATAACCTCTGAAAACAATTCCTTGTCCAAACTCTTGTCAAACTTTCCGAATGCCATAATTATAAGAAATCTTCTTTTGTTTTAAATGTTTGCAATATTTAATAGTTAAGATATTGCTTGATATACTCAGAATATTGTTCCGCAGATACACCTCTCCTTCCAAGATGTCCTTTTAAAGAATCTTCAGAAAACTGTCCTTTCGATGACCACTCGGTCACAACGCTTGCAGGATGTCGTTTCGATTTTGCCTCTATTCCAATTGCGCGCCTATCTTCACCCAATAAAATTGTGATTATTCTATCAAGCCTATTATCGGGAATCAAAGGATTAATAACTACTTTTTCGCTTACGACACGTCGTCCACTGTTTGACATTGAAATAAGAATTTTGTACTTATTTAAATAATTAATCGTCCAAGGACTCTTTTTAATATCTCCATCGCAATCTTCCCGTCAACCCTGCCCCTGTGCTTTGCCATTACAAGCCCCATGTATGCGCTCATGTTTAAATTTGGCTTTTCTTTGACTATTTTCCTGATTTCTTCTTCCAATTGTTTTTCAGAAGCAGCTTCAAACTGGTTAAGGTCAATTTTCTCATTTTTTATTTTTTTGATTAGCAAGTCAATTACCGCTTCCTTTGCTATTTTTCCCTGATTCAGATAGCTTAAAACTTCTTCAAAATCTTCATTTTTCAGCTTTGAAGGGTCAAGATTAAACCTTGCTTTGATTTCTTTTGGAATATTGATTAATGCATTCGCTATTGCCAATGGCCCTATTTTGCTAAATTTTTTGGCAAAATTTTCAAAATTCTCGTTTTCAACCAATTCTTTTGCCAAATCGTTGGGCAAACTGTATTTTGCCGCATAATCGCTGACTTTTTCCGTTAATAATTTCGGCAGTTTTTTCCTTAATCCTTCAATGTAATCTTTGCCAATTCTTGTAGGCAGCACATCTGTTTCAGGATAAAGGCGCGCTGCTCCCGGCAATGGCCTCAGGAAGCTTGTTGTAAAATCCGGCTCTGCTTTTCTTACACCTCGTTCAGGTTTTTTGCCGTGCTTAATTTCATCAAGCTGCCTTTTTACCTCATATTCTATGACTTTTGGGATGCTTTTCAGGTCCTGAAACCCTTTTATTTCTGTCCTTGCGCCTTCTTTGATTGAAATGTTTACATCCTGTCTTATTGTGCCAAGCCCTCTTTTTACATTTTCAACGCTTCTTAGCACCATTCCCATATGGGCTGCAGCTTCCTTTGCATGCTCAGCATTTTTTATGTCAGCGCTTGTTGCTATTTCTATCAACGGAATCCCAAGCCTGTCAAGCCTGTACCTTACAAAATCCTTGCCTTCTTCTATTTTTTGGGCTGCTTCCTCTTCTAAGCAGATTGTTGGAATTCTTACTTTTCCAAGAGAAGTGTCAATAAAGCCATCCATTGCAATTAGCGCAGTTCTTTGAAACCCGCTTACATTGCTGCCATCAACAACAGTCTTCCTCATTATCTGGATTTCGTCAACAATCCTTGCATTTAAAATCAAAGCAATCTTTATTGCTGTTTCCAAAGCTTGATTATTTATTGGGTTTGGCGGTGATTCATCTGTTTCTATAAGGCAGACATCCTCTGAATTGCCTTGGTAGATTATTTTCCTGTTTTTCAGCATTTCAAATTCTGCTGCAATGTCTATATCGCCTGTTTCACCGGCAACTGCTTTCAATTTTCTCTCAATTTTAATATCAGCTTCTTTGTCGGAGTTCAGAGTTGGGCAACTGCAGAACAGCTTTTTGCCTTCCAGCTGCTGGTGGATTTCCAAGCCGCACCTGAAGCCTAGTTTTTCATAGTTTATTTCCATTTTATTATTTGTCATCAAGTCCAAGCGAGCTTAGTTCCTCTTCTTCTTTAGTTCTTTTTATTTCATGGACGACAGGACTTATGAAGCTCTCTGTAACAAGCAATGCCAATCCACCGCTTACTAAACCTACTACAACGCCATTCATAATCTTGCCGTAGAAATTTTGTGGATTATAACCAGGCAAAACATATTTTTCAACAAATTCAACTCTGGGCAGATAAGGACTAACTTTATAAGCAGCTGTTCCTCCAATCAGCATGTTTAATGCAACGATTAATGCTTGAGTTTTTCTTCTCATCTCCTCTCCCAAACAACCTCATTGTTTTTAGTTACTTTTTTAACTCTATGTAAAGGAATGTCTGTTTCTTCCTCATTATCTAAAACCATAAAAGTGCCTTCAATTCTTTTTATTTTCATGTAAGGGATCTTTATTAATTTTTTCAAAATCCTGTCAAAATAAAAAATCATGTGTTCACTGGGATTTTCCCTTTTGTCCCACTTGATTTTGTTTAACAAATCCTGGATTGGAATCATCAGTACAAAAACGCCTTTTCATCAGTCCTTTCGCTTATCTCTCCTGCATAATTTCTCAGCATCATTTCCTTCACTTCTTCAATGTCATGCGCCTGCGCAAGCACCCAGCCAAGCTTTACATAAGCAGTTTCCGGCAGCATATCTTCTGCAAAGATGCAGTTTAACTCAATTGACAGCTTTCTCAATGGGGAATAAACAAATGGATGCACTCTTCCATACAATGTCTGGCTAGTGATAATTACAGGAATTCCATTGTCAGTCAATTCTTTTATTTTTTTTGTTAATAAAAATTTTGGATTCATTGTTGAAACATTCCCAAGCCCTGTGGCAGCAATCACAACCCCTTTATACTTTTTCTCGCGGTAATAATCAAGAACATCAGGATTCATTCCGGGATAAACATAAACAAGCGCTGTTTTTTCCTCAAATTTATCAGCAACATCCACTTTGTTGTTGTTTCTCTTGCTGTAATTATTGTTCAAAACCTCGATTTTTCCGTCTTCATAAACTTTGGCCAGCGGAAGCTCATTTATCGGGCGAAAAGCATCCCTTCTGCTTGTGTGCATTTTCCTTACTTTTGTTCCCCGATTTAATATGCAGTAACTATCATCGCTTGTCCCATGCATGCAGGTGACAATAGAAGCTGCATCAAACTTTGAAGCAGCGTTAACAGCGCATAATAAATTTGAGAAAGCATCTGAAGAGCCTCTGTCAATGCTTCTCTGCGCTGCTGTAAACACAACAGGCTTGTTAAGGTTCCTAAGGAAAAATGACATTGCAGCTGTCGAGAAATGTAAAGTGTCAGTGCCTTGAGTCACAATGACTCCAGAAACTTCACCATCATTAAGTTCTTTTGCAATCCTTCTTGCCATAAGCTTCCACACTTCTGCGTCAAAATCCTCGCTCATGATGCCCATCACCTTCTCTGCCTTCAGGTTTGCGACATTCTTTAGTTCAGGCAGCATCTCAACAAAATCCTCTGCTGTATAGTCAGCATAAACGCCTCCTGTCCTGTAGTCAACCCTTGAGGAGATAGTGCCGCCAAAAGAGAGAATTGAAACTGTCGGCAGACCTTTTTTATGGCTTAATTTATGCTTTTCCTCTTTTTTCTTTTCATATTTTTTAATGACTTCAATTTTTTTTATTCTTGTATTGTCAATTCCTATGTTGTAGCCGTTTTCCAGCTTTATGATTGTGTGGTCTTTCTCAAAAATCTCAGGCCTTGGCATCAGAATTCCTTCATAAGCCTGCTCTTCAGTATGGACTTTTACTATGTCGCCATATTCCGGTTTCATAAATAAAAAGTTAGAATGAGTTTATTTAAAGGTTGCGAAATTACTTTACTATTTTGTTATAAACCGCTGAAAATACAACGCCCCAGATGAAGCCTGCAATGAATAGGACAATAATCCCTGTAACAAAGGCATCCATAGTTATTACTGGCGTTTTTATAGAAATCATATTATACATTATTTTATTTGTCCAGTTAACAACAAAATCAGGAAACAACAGCAAAACAATCGTGCGCAATGTGTAGAGAATTGCGAGCATTGCTCCCAAAGCAAGCCCTATTTTTGTTCCCTTAAGTTTTGCCATTTTTTATCCCATATATCCGGGCTTTTCATCAAGCATCTGCTTTGCCCTTGCAGCAGTGAAATGCTCCTGCAGCTCCTCGTAGGCTTTTTCAACGTCTTTTGTCACACTGGGTCTTACTTTCTGAAGAGCCTTATCAAAATGAGTTATACCAATTTCTCTGGACTCAATGTCTTCTCTTAAAGCCAATATTGCAGCTTCCCTGCATACTGCCTCTATGTCAGCGCCAACATACCCTTCCGTCTTATTAGCAAAATACTTTAATAAGTCATAT